>NZ_CP039393.1:2705620-3006244 GCF_004803695.1 Muribaculum gordoncarteri | reverse complement strand
GACTTGAACATGTCGGGATTTACAGCCGAGGTGAGAGCCGCAACAAGTCCGCCCTGGCTGCAGCCAAGAAGAGCGATGCGCTCGGGGGCAACGAAGTCCCACGACTTCACCGTGCGGGTTATGTCCTCGACATTATCCTTCTCGGTGAATATTGTCATGTCGGTAGTTGCTCCTTCGCTCTTGCTGTTGTTGCCTCCGCCGCAGAAGTCGAATATGTAACTTGCCACACCGTGCATGGCAAGGCTCTCGGCAAAAGCCTGAGGCTCGCCGTGGCTGCTGTTGTAGCCATGGGCCATGACAACCAGCGGCTTCTTTGCCTCATCGGTGTTAGGGATGTAGATCTTTCCCCAGATGTCCTTGCCGTCACGACTCTTGCAGTGCATTTCACGCACCGTGAAGGGCTCGTTGACGGGAGCGTCGAAGTTCTTTGCCTTCATCGTATAGTCGGGGAAGTCGTCAATGCGGTTTTTCAGGAACACATCAAGCTCCTTGGGCTTATTTTTGAACTGCCAAGCAAACCACGAGCGAAGCATTCTTGAAAACGAACCTCCGTATTGCTCATGGAATGTTCCGCCATGTCCCACTCTAAGGTGATTGGCAAAGGCTACGGGAACATGCTTGATGTTCTCATCGTCGATTACGGCATTTCCATAAGCCATGTCGCCTTCACCTCCAATGAGGTAAAGAATAGGGCAATGGAGATTCTTCAACGACTCCTTGCTTGCATCGGACATGGAGATGTTTCCCATTCCCGAGTTAAGCATGACACAGCTTTTGACGCGCTTGTCACCGCAGTTGGCAAGTGTCTGCGCACCTCCGCAACTCTGTCCGCCAAGTGCTACAGCATCAAGGTTGACCGACTTGTAGTAATCGCTCTTTTTATCACCGTTTTGCTTTTCGGCCCAGTCGATAGCACGTATCATGTCACCGTTAGGCGACTTGTGAAGCTCACGATCATTGATGCTGTCCTGCATTTCACCGAGTGCGACGACAATGTAACCATAGGAAGCCAGGTCGTTGAGCATCTTCTCGTGAGGCAGCGATGTGTCGTTGCAACCGCCGTTGGCGAAAACAAACAGGGGCAAAGCCGCTCCCTCGCCTTTCACGGCACCGGTGATATCGCAAGGACGATAGACTACAAATCCGGGCAACGACGGCTCGGAGATAGCCTCAGCCTTGTAAGGACCGCTGCCGCCGTTGTCGATTACTTTTCGTGAAGGCGCTGCGAATGTCGTAACACACAACGACATGAGCGCGAAATAGGTAATAAATCGTTTCATATTTGTGATAATGTTTGATTTAAATGTAAAATTATAATTTATTTTAGGTATTTATACGCTATACTTATAAATTTTTGCGCTTAGAGGTAAAATGCGTATTTTTGCAGTAAATAATTATTGATTATGAAAATAGCCCTTATAGGATACGGCAAAATGGGCAAGGCGATAGAGAAGATCGCCTTGAGCCGAGGACATGAGATAGTGTGCAAGATCGACATCGACAATCAGGACGACATGGATTCGCCCCTTTTCGCTTCGGCCGATGTAGCTATAGAGTTCACCACACCCGCCACTGCGGTGGCCAACTACAAGCGTGCATTCGCCCAGGGAGTGCCCGTAGTTTCGGGAAGCACCGGCTGGCTTGAGAGCATGCCCGAGATAAAGGCGATGTGCGACCGCGGTGAAGCGACTTTCTTCTGGACCTCCAACTTCTCGCTCGGCGTCAACATATTTTTTGCCGTCAACCGTTACCTTGCGGCGATGATGAGCGGATTTCCGCAGTATCACCCCTCGATGACCGAAATACACCACATCCACAAGCTCGACCACCCGAGCGGCACAGCCATAACCCTTGCCGAAGGCATAATAGCCAAGGACAACCTCATTAAGTCGTGGAGCGAGGATGACGACGCTGCCGATGTGCTGCGCATCGACCACGTGCGCGAGGGCGAAGTGCCGGGCACCCACATAATCAAGTGGGACAGCGAAGTCGACACCATTACTATCGAACACTGCGCCAAGAGCCGCGAAGGCTTTGCTCTCGGTGCGGTAATAGCCGCCGAGTGGACCGTAGGAAAGCACGGATTCCTCACGATGGATCAGCTTATGCACGGCCTCATCGCCGACTCCCACCTGCTCGATTTGGTAAAATAACATCACACCGTCACGATGGCTGAAAACAATCAATCCTTTGCCGACGACCTGCGTCGGCGCATACGCGAAACCAAGACCACGCGCTGGATACGCTTCACGATAGTAGCCCTCATCTTCATAGCATGGGTGGCATGGCTCGGCAGTTGGTGGGTACTCATATTCCTGCCTTTGCTCTTTGACATATACATAACGGGCTACATCCCCTTCACCTGGTGGAAGAAGAGCAAAAGCAAGAGCGTGAGGGCCGTGATGAGCTGGGTCGACGCAATAGTCTACGCCCTGATACTGGTCTACTTCATCTTCACATTCGTAGGACAGAACTATCAGATACCCTCATCGTCACTCGAGAAGTCGCTTCTCGTGGGCGACTACCTGTGGGTAAACAAGATGGCCTACGGTCCGCGCGTGCCAATGACCCCCGTGCACTTCCCGCTCGTGCAGAACACGCTCCCGGTCATCAACACCAAGAGCTACACCGAGTGGCCCAAGTGGGGCTACAAGCGACTGAAGGGACTGGGCAAGGTGGAGCGCGGCGACATTGTCGTGTTTAACTTCCCCGCCGGCGACACGGTGACAACCAAGGTTACCAATCCCGACTACTACACGCTCGTGGAGATGCTCGGCCGATTTGCGGTGCATAACAACAAGGAGCAGTTTGGCGATGTGATATACCGCCCTGTCGACCGTCGCGAGAACTATGTGAAACGCGCCGTGGGACTGCCCGGCGAGCGCATAAAGATTGTTGACGGAGTGATCTACATCAACGGTGAGGCCATCGAGCAGCCCGAGAACGTGCAGTTTAACCACTTCTTCCAGGTGCGCGGCGGATTGACACCCGACGACTGGGAACGCCTCGGCATCAGTGTCGCCGACCGCAATCAAGTGCCTGTGAATCCCGCCGACATCGCAAACATAACGGCACTCGGATTCTCGGTCAACCCCGACGGAACAGTGCCGCCAATATATGTGGCACCGCTCACTCCGGCAATGAAGAGCGCCCTTGAAGCCGACAACCGCGTGACAAAGGTGATGAAGGTACCCGCCTCGGAGCAGGTGGCCATGTTCCCCGCCGGCGCATCGGAGGGCTGGACCCGCGCCGACTACGGTGAGCTATGGATTCCCGCCAAGGGAACGACAATCGACCTGACGCCTCGCACATGGGCCATGTATGAGCGCTGCATCCGCAACTATGAAGGCCATGACGACGCCTACATCAAGGACGGCACGGTCTATATCGACGGAAAACCGGCCAAGACCTATACATTCGGCATGGACTACTACTTCATGATGGGCGACAACCGCGACAACTCGGCCGACTCGCGCTACTGGGGCTTCGTACCCGAGGACCACATCGTGGGCAAGCCGTGGAGAGTAATCGTGTCGTTTGACAAGGACAAGAGCATTTTCAACGGCGGAATACGCTGGAACCGCATTCTTAAAGCCGCCAACCCCGACAAGCAGTGACATCGCCCCTTATACGATACCCCGATACTACATTGGTGCTTCCGCCGGTCTACTGCGGAAGCATCCGCTACTATGCGGCTATGGCCATGTATGGTGCGGTGACAATCGACACGCAGCGGCGATTTAACAAGCGTGCCAAGGAGTGTCACCGATGTACCATCGAGGGCGCCAACGGCGTGCAGCGGCTCACCGTGCCGCTGGAGAAACCCACTGAGTGGCACTCGACAAGATTGTGTGACGTGAAGGTGTCGAGCCACGGCGACTGGTGGCACGTGCATTGGGGCGCAATATTTTCGGCCTACGGGCGCACTCCCTTCTTTGAATATTACGCCGACGACCTGATGCCGGCGTTCAGCGGCGACATAGAGAGTCTTGTTGAGCTTGACGCGTCTATTGACCGATTCTGCCGAAACGCTCTCGGCATCAATCCGCGCGAAGTGACACTTGACGATGCGACATCCACGCTGCCTGAAGTGCGTGATGTGGAGTATTATCAGATATGGGCTTCGCGCTACGGCTTCACGCCGGGGCTGAGCGTGCTCGACCTTATATTCAACATGGGCCCCGAAGCACCTCTCGTGCTGAAGGCTATGCAACCCTAAAATTCATCAGGCGACACTACAATGTCGCAGCTGTCGCCGGTCAGCGCGCTCCTATATCTTATGACAAGGTTTGCACCGGCCTCCATAAGAATTTTCTTGAGATCGTCAGCCTCGACCTGCGACACAGTGTCGCTTTTAATCATTTCAGAATGTTCATGAATGTCACACAACAAAGCAGGCATATCATGATCCTCAAGCATATAATTTATAATGACGCAATTATCACCCCATTCATAGCTCGACAATGTAATAAGATCGTCGATTTTTTGTGGCGTGTCGCAGTTTAAGATCAGCACCATCGCCTCAAGAGTCATAGCCCACCGCTCGGAATCGCTTACATGATAATCATACAGGCTTTTCAACTCATTGAGATTCAGTCCATAGCTTATAGAATCGCCCGAATCGACATAAAAACAGAAGCTGAACATTGCACCAGCATCAATAATGTTCTTTAAAAGGAATCGACGCTCGGAGCCCACAATATAACGTGTCATGACGAGATTGGCATAACTGTTACCTTCATCCCTTAGAAACATCCACAATGGAAACTTATCGGTGTTGACCAGAACCATGGCCGAAAAGATGTTTTCATCCCTATCGTATGAAAATGATGTAATTGTCGAAGCAATGTCGAGCTCAAAGGGACATACATTGGTAGCCACTTTGGCATTTTCTACGAGTATGTCGCATGCCTCACGGGCAGTATAAGCCGACAACCGAGTGACGGCAAGCGCAAGTGTGACAATGAGTAGTACTATTCTTTTCATGGGCTGATTTATTTGATATACTAAAATAACGAATATCGACATATCGACAAAATCTGACATAAAAAAAGGCCCCGTGACGCAGGCGTAATGGCCGTGTCACGGGGCTGTGATGTAATTATATGAAACAGGTGTTATCAGCGATTAACGTAGATGTAGTATTCGCCAGGGGCGAGCTTGACGGGGAACTCCTCGGTCTGACCGGTGAAGAAGTTAACCGTGGTGGCGTTTCGCTCGGGAGCCTTGTCCTTATAGGTTATGTTCTGAGTCTTGTTGCTAAGATTGGTGAACACGTAGACGGTGGTGTTGTCGACCGAGCGGCTGAATATATACAGGTCGTCGCTTGTGGTGGGGTAACGCACTATCTCGCCGCCATGCACTCCGGCCTGCAGCGCGGGCTGGGTGTGCTTGAGGTGATTGAGCTTCTGGTAGAACTCGAAGTAGCGGTTGCGCGGTTCCCATGTGGGAGGCACATCCTTCTTGAAGAATTCCAATGCGCGGTTAAGTCCCGTTTCCTGTCCGGTATATATGAGCGGCATTCCGGGAAGCGTGTAGCTCAGCACGGCAAATGCGTCGGCCAGATTTCCAAGGCGCTCCTGTGCGGTGCCTTCCCAAGAGTTGAGGTCGTGATTGGTTATCATGTTCATCAAATAGCTGTCGGTGGGATACTCTTCGGCCTGACGCGCAAGCAGTGAGTCGATTGCCACGGCCGACTTGACGGGGAATGTCTTTACGGTGCCATCCTCGCCCTTGAATGTGTATTGTCCCTGCGTAGCCGCGATTTCGCTGAAGAGGTCCTTCATGGGCCAGTTATAACCCATGTTGAATCCGTTGACCTGAAGTTCGGGCTTGCTGGCTTCGGCGAGCATGAACACTTCCTTTACCTCGTCGAGCTTCGGACGGGTTTCGTCCCAGAAGTCGGTAGGCACTTCACCCGCCACATCGCATCGGAAGCCGTCGACATCGACATCGGTGAGCCAGAATTTAAGCGCGTCGACCATTGCGGCACGCATCTCGGGATTATTGTAATCGAGTTTGTAGACATCGGTCCAGTCGTAGGGGCCTACCATGTTTCCGAGCGAGTCCTTCACATACCAGTCGGGGTGCTCGGTCACCCATGCGTTGTCGCGGCCTGTGTGATTGGGGACCCAGTCGAGTATTACCTTCATGCCGAGGTCGTGTGCCTTGTCGACAACCTTCTTGAACTGATCGATGGTGCCGAATTCGGGATTGAATGCCTTGTAGTCCTGCACGGCATAGTAGCTTCCAAGCTCTCCCTTGCGGCCGTCGACCGATATGGGATGGATGGGCATGAACCACAGAATGTCGACGCCGAGTTCCTTCAATCGCGGAAGTTCTCGCTCAAAGGCGGTAATTGTTCCACTGTCGGTGTATTGGCGCAGATTTACTTCATAGATGACAGCATTCCTGCTCCAATCGGGTTGCTTAAGATTGGTATAGGTACTGTCGGCCTGAGCGAGCGCCGCATCACTTTTTTTACGTGTAGTGCAACTCGCTACGATAAGTGCTGCCGCTCCGGCAGCCAAAGCTAAAAATAAAATTTTTCTCATGATTGTACCGTTTTTGAAGTTGTAATCGCAAATATAGCGATTATATCAAAAACCTACAATGCTTTGTTGCAACAAATTAACAAAAACGTTTGCGTGATATAAGTTTTTGGTCAAAAAAGAGCGGCTCCGGGAGGGAGCCGCTTGGGGTGTGTTTATGTGTGGGATCAGTTGTTGGGGGCGTTGGAGAGGGATTGGCCTCTTGTGCGGGTGAAGGTGACTTCGATTTTGCCATCGCCTCCCCTAAGCTTGAAGTAGGGATTGGTGACGCGCACTTTTGTAGTAGTGGTTCCGTTAGTGCCGATGCCGAGTGCCTCAAGCGAGGTAATAGTCTGCAATCTGCAACGCACCCGGTGAAGATATTTACCGTTGTCAGGATTTTTCGGATCGGCCGGAACCTTCACCGCCGTGGGATGCGATGCGTCGAGCACAGTATTGTAGTCGGTCCATGTAATCGGCTTTATATACTTGATGCGAGTGCCTATCACACCGTCAAACACCGAGGGGCCTGATGTAACAAGGAGCGTACCAATGGGGTTATTCTCGATGTTCTGTCGGTCAGATTCCAGTTCAAACGACAATGGGAATATAGCTTCAGGCAGATCCTCGGGGATGGTAAAGAATATGGTGAGCTTGGCACCGGCTCCGTCACCAACTTTGTTCTCGTAGGTCGTGTCATCGTAGGGAAACTGGCCGGGAAGGTTGTAGTTGCCGGCAAACACGCGCACATGGGCGGGATCAAGCTCCCAAGGTGTTCGCAACACAAGGTTGATCGTACGCCCGAGTCCTGTGTCCTTATTGATGATGGTGAAGCTCTGCTGCTTAGTTTCATCGGTGGGCGCATGAGTTTTTATCTCATAGAATTTCCACCCGGTGTAGTCGGCGGGCTCGCCTTTATCATTTACTGTGGGTGCCGTGGTTTCGGTGACGCTTTCGATAACATCGCCGAGGACAAGTCCCATGGTCGTGGGGTCGGTTACCGAAGAGTTGTCGACCGTTTCACCGGCCGTGCCGATGTTTTTAGCGTATTTGAAGCCGAACTTGATAGTGCGGTCGGCATCGGTGTTCTGTGTCACGACAGCGGTTGTGAAGTTGACCCACACCATGTCAGTGCCGTTGGAGATGTTGAGCATCTTGTTGGTTGTCACATCAAACGACAAGTTGTTGTAGACAACGCCGTCCATCGCCTCCTTGGCGGTGGCATAACCGCTTGCGCCCACACTCTTTATCGTGACGGTGTAGTTGAAGTTACGCAGCAGATTGTAGTATTTAAACACGCCGTCGGTATCCTGATACCCGAGGTCGATCTTGTAGTAGGACGACTCGCCACCGCTATATTGGCCCTTGACTATGACCAAAGTGCGGTTGACCGAGCTGAAGGGGCGCTCATATATATATTTAGGAGCAGTGCTGTAGGTCAATCCGCCGGGCTCATTGTCGGTGATGTTGGCGTTACCCGGCAACATTCCGCCATAACTGAGAGCCGAATAGTCGAACTGATTGCCCGAATCATCAAGATAGTCGGGAAATCGCATTGCTGTATAGTTCCACGGAGCCACCGAGCCCGATGTGGGAGTGTTGACCACAGCAAATCCTTCAAGCGTGAAATTGGCTGTAGCTTCGTTGACCACAGTGATTTTACCGAAGTTGCGAATCAACGGCACATTGGTGAGGGCATTGATAGTGGCCTGTGAAGTGGTCCACACATCGCCGGTCATGGTGCCATAACCTGAAGGGAACTCGAGTCGTCGCCAATAGGCTTCGTTGCCGCCGCTCGTGGTGAGGCCGGGAATCAGCGTACCCTCGGAGCCGTAGGTGAAGTCGAGGTCTACGCTGCTCGGCACGGCTATAAGGTGGAGCACCTTGGGCTCGACGCTCTTCTTCAACGTGACATTGAAGGTGACCAGATTGTTGCCTGCCCGCTCGTTTTCAGCCCTATATAAATTGGAGAAGAAGTTGTTGAGCGGCTCATCGCCGTTCATGTCAAACTCGGCGAGATAAAGCTTCAACCCGGCATAGTCGGGTGAGTCGCCCATGGCACGGCTTCCGGCCGGCATAATGTCGGGCATAGCCACCGAAGCCGTTATAGTGAATGTTTCGCCGTCGTTGTCGCCCGCGCCGGGAGCCGGAACGATGTCATCGCTACAGCTCCACAGCCCGAAAAGGGCGACAACCACCATGATATTTTTAAGAAGTTTCATATTGTGTCAAATATCTTAATATCGTGATTATCGGTTAATTGGTCGGATTAGGATTAGTGCGCTCACGGTCGCCCCAAGTGAAGCTATATCTTCCATTATTGTTTGGAACAATAGTATCATTTCCCCAATACCATTCATCGTAAACGCAACGAACAGATGCTGATCCATTAGTGTCTGTTGGAACTGTAAGCTTTCCATTAGTCATGGTTGTAGATACAACACCTTGGGCTGACATATATTCAATATCAGTATTAAACAATTTAGGGATTCGTCCCTTTTGAGATTGATACATAATGAATTCAATTTCAGCAACAGTAGGTACTCTCCATCGACCTGCAGGATAACCTAACTCCTGATATGATGCGCAACGTCGTTGATCTTGAATATATGTATTAGTAGTTTCACATACACCATAAGATGATGCAACTCTGATTTTAGGAGCAATCCAATTAGCTTTATCTGTCCCACTCTCTGTAGGATAGTAATATTTTAATTGTCTGCGAGTTCCTGACATGTCATTAGCAAATGCCCAACCGTCAGCGGGGGCAGAATCGGCATCTGTTCCATTAAAGTCGTCCTTGCTTGTAAGATTATTTATTGTTAGACTACGAGGATCTCCAATTATATAGTCGGTACTCGAATCAAACTGTGTAATATTTATCACATATTGGTTGGGATTGGAATTAGTCACATTTGAATAAGAAAGGCCATAGGTCATATACCATTTATAACGATCTCCATACCAATTTGCTTGATATCCATTAACAAACATATTACCTTGTACAGCAGATGCCCCTTTTACAGGATAATTCTGTCTGGTTGTGATATACATCTGCGGATATTGGGTAATCGTTATTGTCTTTGTAAAATTGGCAGCATCCGGCTTTCCTACTTTATCAGTGTGCACAATCGTGATTGTAATATCATAACGTGAATATGCCGGATCATTAGAGGGACGATAATACCAAATAGAATTAATAGCTGTATTAACGGCATTATCCGATCTTAAGTTTGTCAAACTTACAGATTCATTACGTTGATTATACGGATTCCATACAACAAGTTTATGACTGAAGTTTATTCCGGTTGAAGGGTTAACCTGGTCAACCTTGTCAGGATTCAAGAAATCACAAGTCCATATATTGCCATAGCCAGGCGTTTGAGTATTTTCATATTGAGTCGTGGTTATGGTGATGGGTTTCTCATTTCCTTGCGATGTAGTGTAATAGCGATAGTAGGTCATCTCCACATTGGTAACCGTTGTGGGGTGCGAAGTGTAGACGGGGATAAATGTAGACTCGATGTTATCCATCGTGTAGTGATTTTGGTCGACAACGAGGTAGCGATAGTCGGCAATGTCGACATCGACAGGCACACTGCCCCACTCGGCTGCCGTGTAGCTGAGATCGTCAAGCGTAAAGGGCTCGTCGGGGGTGAAGCTGCCAAGTATATTCACATTAATCTTCACTCGGTAGTGGATGTTGCGTCCAATGGTGTTGCCGGTGCGAATCACGGGCACCATGTAGTAGCAAGTGCGGTAGGAGTCCTCGCCGTCAAGCTTCCAGGGCACCATAAGGGTCATATAGGTCATCGGCGATTCACTGTCGTCGGGGTTCCACTCGTTGGGATAAGTGTAGAATGGGCTCGTGAGCTCATAGGTGAACTTGGTGTCGGTGCCCGCCTCGAGCTTGCGCTGACGATGTGTCTGATTCTCCGATACGGTGGTGGTGTTGTAGTAGTCGCCTGTAACGAGAGTGTGGGTCGCCGGATTGACGGCCGAGCTTTGGACTCCGTTGGTGATGAGCACGCTCATATTGGTGCGCTCGGAACGCCACACCTGACCGTCGACGGTGATGCTCTCGGGCACGTTGACGGCAATTGTAATCTTGGATGCTGCACGCTGAAGGTCGATTTTTCCCGACACGCTTTCAGCGGTGGTGCCGGAATTGAGGAGAGTCACGGTGTTATCGCCATCCATGACAAATGAGCTCTGCACATTGCTCGTGGCGAAATCGGATGTAACGGCGATGGCCCTGATGTCGCTGACGCTCATGCCGTCGGTGACCGACGACGGCCCGTCGGGGAGGTTGGCCACGACATAAGCCTTGCAAGTAACGGCATTGTCGGGAAAGAGGGCATTGCGCATGTCGTCGGTCAACTTAACTTCGAGAACCTCGGTCGAGCCTGTCAATCCGCTAAACCTCTGTGTAAGCACCGGAGGCATGTCGTCGGTACTCGTTAACGTAGATAGACACAACACGGCCGAGGATATTAGATTTTCATTAAGCTTGTCGACCTCCCCGGCACGCGAACCGTGGGACGAAGAGCTAAGCCTTATCTTGATGTAACCTGCACCGCCGTCGGAATCGGGCCCGTTGAAGCTGTCGTCGGAACAAGCCGCAACGGCAAGCAGCAAAGCGGCTGCCAGAGTGAGGTAGAATCGATTTATAAGAAATCTATATAGAGTCATTTTATTATAGCTGAGAGTTCTGGATGATTGTGAAGTATTTGCTGTCGCCGTATTTTCCGGCACACACATCGGCTGTCATCGTTCGTCCGTCGAGGGTTGTCACGATAATCTGCAGTCGGGTCCTGTTGGTTTCCTTGGGGGCGGAGTCGGTTGCCGTGATTGTGAGGTCTATGGCATTGCCATCGATGGTTCCGCTCACATCGTCGACCTGATTGCCGGCCGAGTCGATGAACTTGAAGGCATCGCGGTCGGCGGTTTCGGGCACGAGAATGGCACGCCATGTGGCTCCGAGAGGTGACGAGAGGGTAAATGAGCACTTGGCGGGCGTCATGTCGCGCATCATCACCAGTCGAGCGGTGTTTTGGTCGATTGACTGATAGGTGTTCTCGACCCACTTTATTTCGCCTCCGTCGGCGAGTCCGGGATTCTGATCATAGTTCCACTCGATGTCCTCCTGAGTCCAGGGGAGCGCGGTTACGGTAATCTCGGCGGGAACACCGATGTTGACCGAGTTGACGCGGATGCGGTAGATGTGGTTGCGGTAGAGGTTGACAAATCCGAAAGGCTTTCCGTCGTAGCCCTCAAGGGGAATGGTGTAGTCGAGCCACTCGGCTTCGGGGGTCGATGCCGAAGGCTGCACCTTGAGCCTGATGCATGGTGTTGTTGAGCTGATTGACTGCTCGGGGCAATAGGAGCGGAATATCTTAAGCGTTTCACGCAGCGAAGCGCCGTTGACGGTGTGGGTGAGCGTTCCGGTGAATGAGCGCATGTTGCGCACGGCCGGAGTTTCGCCGGCATCGCCCAGGTTGTTCTTGTCGACCTGGTTGCCGTTGATGTAGGTGAGCGCATCGGCGGGAAGCAGCTTTCCGTTGACAACCGAGTAGTCGAGCCATGCGTCGGCGATCTTGGGGAATCCCTCGTCGTCGCGGTCGGCAATGCCGTCGAGCAACTCAACCTTCACGACGGCACGCAGCATCGACACGCTGCCAAGGTAGATGGTCTGCCACGTTTCGGTGTCGTAGAGCTCCTTGGGGTTTACCTGAAAAACCGCCGTGCCAAACATGGGGATGTATAGCCCGCGACCTGTAGCCGAGGGGAGGTTGGCGGGATCCCAGGTGGCGGGCAGAGAAAACTGCTTGCTTTCGAGCTCTCCGATGACCTGAGCGTAGGTGGACCCGTAGTCAAGCTGCGGATAGGCGTAGGGGTCGGTGCCCGATGTGTTCATGTTGGCCACGGCGAGAATGCGAATGGCTATGCGGTCGGGGCTGTCGGGGTCTACGGCAAGCTGCTTGTAGTCGATTTTGAGGTTGACGGTGTAGCCGCCGCCCGAAGCACCGGTGAGCGAGTAGAAGTCGTCGTCCTGAAGCGGGCGATAGCCGAGGCGGTCGTCGGCAAACACGTAGAACGCAACATCCTTGGTGTTGATCGAGCTTTCGTTGATGTCGGGATTCTCGTCGGGCGATGTCACGTGGTCGTCATGCCCGGCACGCGACACGTTTCCGTCGCTGATGCGAAACGAGAAGGTGACGGTGTTGTCCATGCTGCCGGGATTTTCGCCGGCACCGGGCTCCAACGCAGGGTCGGCATCGGAACAGGCGTTAAGCCCTGCCGCAACCGCCAAGGCGGCAATCATCAGGCCACAAGCCCTGAGATAATATAGTCGTCGTGTATTCATTATCATTTACGCTTATAAAAAGAGAGTGGCTGATTTAGCGTTGTTGTTACATTTCGGTGTCCTGCGGGGGCACGATGGTCCAGTTGTTGATCATGATTCCGGCGGCGGTGTACCAGTTGCTGTCGGCATCGATGAAGAACACGAGGTTGAACTCGTCCATGCGGTCGAGATACTCCTGGTCGGAGTAACGCTCGTTGTAGTGGCCCTTGACGAGTAGGAGGTAGTCGATGAGCGGGATGCGTATAATGTCACGGTCGTCCCAGTTGCGGTGTACGGTGAGCACGGTGTTGTGTCCGGCACGCAGACGCGATGTCGACATTTCAAAGAGCAGCGACGCCACCGAGGTTATGGCGCGTCCCGAAGCGTCGGTGCGCGAGCCTTCGGGCATCGTGACCTGACCGTAGTTGACATACCACGGGCGGTAGTCAAACCAGGGGCCGTCCATCACGTCGTTGTTCCAGTCGAGGTGCTGATTGTTGTCGGTGATGGTTACCGAGAAGTCGCGCTGCTCGATGGGCGAGCCGTCGAGGTGCTGCAGCATGAGGCGCACTGTCTTGGTGTCCTTCATCAGGGGCAGCGTTACGGTCTGCACCACGTGCTCGGTTTCGGAGCTGATGAGCGTCACATCCTCAAGCAAGCCGTGGAATAGCCCGGGCAGCTCGCTGTCGACATATAGTTTTCCGTCACCGTCGCCGAGAGTGGCGAGCGTCACCTTCAGCTCCTCGATCGACGATGGAGTGTAGGTGGCGAGCTTGAATGGGTCGCCGGTGGAGAATCCGCACCAGGCAAGGAAGTCGTAGCGTCCCGGAGCGAGCTCGGCCTTCATCACATAGTCGGGCGACTCAAGCGCTTTTCCCGCCTCGCTGCCGGTCCACGCGAGGCGACCCTGCGAGTCAAAGGCCCACACGTTGACCGAATGAACCTGTCGGTTGAAAGCATCGGCTTCAAGGATATTGTAGTCATACTTGAACTTAAGCTGATAAGTCATGGTACATGGCTCGACATCCTCGGTGACCAAGCCGCAACCCGACATTAAAGCCATTGCTCCAATGAGCAGGGGGCTCAAGAATCGTGAAATAGATCGTAACATTGTTGAAATGCAGTAATTTAGTTTATTTTTTATTGGTGACCGCAGGTGGTAGTCATCCACCTGCGACCTTAGGTTTTGAAAACCGACGCGGACCACAGTCGGTCAACGGTTGAGCGCCCGTGGCGCGCGGCGGCTTAGATGATTGATCGATTAGAGTTCAACATTCTGGGTGGGAACGATGGCCCAGTTGAGGATGTTGAGTCGATAGGCCACGAAGTAGTCGGTTGTTTCAGCCGGCGGAACTGTGGGGTCGGTAGGATCGGCGATAGCGGTTCCAAGACCCTTTATCGTGGTGACATTGATAGAGTAAACGTGGTTGCGCACAAGGCCGAAGTCGCCCACCATCACGTTGTTCCAGTTGATTGTGGTGTTGTCGGTGTAGGTTGTAGCTCCACCTTCGGGAGTTGTTGCCGTGCGGTTGAGATTACCCTTGCGGTACCATCCGAGGTGCTTGATGGGGATGTTGAAGTAGGCGCTTGCCTGGTTGTAGTAGTCGGCGTAACCTACATTCTGCGAGATAATCTTGTTGACATCGGTAAGGTTGGCGGTGGTAACAGGAACATAGCTGTTGCCTGAAGCGTAGCACAGTGTGAAACCGGCAGCTGTAGTCTGGTCGGCGGTAGGAGCGGCATTCAACTGGATAGTGCGACGACGGGCGGCAAGCTTAACCTGATCCTCGACAGCCTCACCGGTAACACCTGTGGTGAGAACAGCATCGACGGGACGCTTGATGGTAAGGTTGGATACAAGATACTGAAGATCGGGAGTTTTGCTCGGGTCAAACTGAGTAAAGACATAGGGATCCTCGGTAGTGCCTTCACCTGTACGCTTTACCAAAACAGAGAGCTGATTGATGAAGCGGCGAAGCATACTTGTACCGCCGTTAACAGCCGAGTTACCATTAGCAGCACCTGTGGCATCGGTTTCCTTACTTACAACATCGAAGTAGATGTTGGCGTTGCCGTCGGAATTCTTCATGTAGGTGTAGAATGAAGTATTGGCAGGAAGAGCTGTGGCACCCGTTGTTGTGGGAGTGATTGTGTACTTACCGTAGAGGGCAATCGACGGAACTGCAGCAGCGGGATTCTTTGAAGTCAATCCCACGGTTCCGGTGGTTGTTTCACGTACATAATCGGTGAGCTTGGCAGGAGTTTCGCCTACCGCATTGACAGGATTACCGTAACCGCCTGTACGAACCTGATTTTCGGTCAAGTAGATAAGCTCATACTTGTCGGGGTTAGCAGGATCGATATCGCTTGCAACTTCAGGATACTGTGTAGAGTAGTAAGCGGGTGAGCAGCCCCAGAATGAACGATGCAAGCCTGCGTTGTTCCAAGCCCACTGATTGGCTTCGGTCAGAATTGTTCCGGCACCCTCGGTAGCAGTGGCAAATCGCTTGTTGATGATGTTGTTGGCATCGGCCAATGTGTAGTTGCTACCAAGGATAGTACCGTTGGCAGCCTGTGCGCGATAAGACTTGGTGATGTAGGATGTCTTACCCTCGGCATTTACGACCCAGTATTCGGGCACAAATTTAAGGGTGAATTTTTGGGTTCCTTCACCTGCGGCATAACCGGGGATAGCCGCATCGGTCTGAGTTACCGCGAATTTAACCTTGGCGGCATAACGCTCAACATAGATATTCACCTTGGCTGTTTCGCCGTCCTCTTCAGCTTTCTCCTTGGCCTCAGCCTCGGTATCAAAGAGCTGACCCTCTTCAATTTTAGTAGCGCGAACAAGATTACCGTCAACATCATAGTAAACCGAGTTACTCATGGGGAAACGCATGTTAGCACCGGTACCGGTAGTAACCTCCTGACGGGTAAGAGTTTCGATATAGTCGATGGGGTTCTGGATGTTGGCCGGAGTTACGGGGTTGACATAGCACATCACAAACTTGGGTTCGTGATCGCCCTTGCGAACCGAAACGGGCACAACTGAAACATAGCTTTTCAGTACTGAACCTGTTGCATCGGTGGTAACATTGTTGGAGAATGTTGAAACAACAGCGATTTCACCCACCTGCTTTCCGGGCTTTCCGGTGCCGGTTTTTCCGTCAGGGCCCAACTCCTCTTCATAGAATACGAAATAGGCAGTACCTATCTGCGACTCTATCGCTTCACCAGCTTCAAATCCGGGATTGTCACCGCCCTCATAGGCACGTGAGCCGAAACCGTTGGTCGACGAGATGGCCACGTTGAGATACATCGTGTGGTCGATTTCAGCGACATCGCTTCCGCCATTGTCAAGCTTGTCGTCAGAGCATGAGGCAAGTCCTAAAGCGAGCATTGCCGCAGCCCCTAATAATTTGATAGTTTTCATTTTGTTGAATTAATAAATGATTGTGTTAAATGAATGTTATCGTGATTAGTTTTCAGTCTTTGAGTTTCGTGCCGACCATTCGACCCACTCGTCGAGCGACTTGATAGCAGCGTCGGCCTCGGCAAGGCCCATCTGCGAAGCCTTTACGAGCAGATTGCGCGCCGAAGTGCAGTCGCCCTGCTTGGCGGCGAGGATTCCTCGTGCATATACAGCCTCGGCCGAGTCGCCGGCCTTGGGCAGATAGCGTGCCGCATTGTCGAGGTCGTTAAACGACAGTGCCGTAACCGCCGCGTTAAGGTTGGCCTCGGGAGCGTCGGGATAGAGCCTTACAGCCACCTCAAATACCTCGCGGAAGCGGGCCGAGTCGCCGGGAATGCTGCGCGCGAGCAGATACATTTCATGAAGGCTGAGCTTGCGCGGGTCGCGGGCCATAACCTCGGCTATCTTCTCGGGGTCGGTGAACGACGACACCACATAGTCGATGGTGTAGTCGCTGTGACGCAGTGCGGGGTACACATTTTCAAGCAGATAGCGGTACTGGGCGGGGTACTTCGACTTGATTTTCCACTCGCGGGCATCGGGGGTGATGTCGCTCAGCGCGATGATGTCGAGCAGAGCATCGCGGTTGTCGATCGACGATTGCTCGACCCAACGACGCAGGCCGTCCCAGTCCTCGGCTACCGAAGCCGAGCGCAGCACCTCGGGCGAGAAGTCGTAGAGGCCGCGCACATAGCCGGTGAGCGCCTTGGTGCGACCCTCGGCGAGGCGCGCATTGTTGTCGTAGGGACCATCGGGCGACGCATAGCCGGTGATGGTTATGCGCTCGATGCGCGAGTCGGGGTCGTTCTTGATAAGGTCGATGGTGTCGCGTATACCGGCCAGCTCCTGCGGATTGCGGCGGTAGGCGGGGTCGATGTCGGTGCGGTTGACGCGGAAGTCGATGTAGGCCGACCCCTTGGCCGAGCGCTCCTTGCGCGCCTCGACACGGGGAGTCACATAGGCCCACTGCGGAGCAAACGTGCGCTCGCGGAAGTCGAGCTGAGCCAGATCGGAAGTCGACGGAGAGCCGAGCGACAATCCGCAGCCACACTCGTCCTCGGCCATCGACAGCATGGCGTCGGCCATCCACCGGCGGTAGGGAACGATAGCCTGATAATCTATTGTGTGTCCGGCACGGGTGAGCGTAGCACCCTCGTCGATGTCGTTGTGACGCTGATGCTGAATGTAGCGGTTGCGTCCCGCAGCAATTACCTGTGGCAATTCCACGACGCTGTCGCCAGCCGTGATTACGGGGATAAACGTGATTTCGCGGTCGCTCTTTAGCTTAAGCCCCGTGAGGTCGAGCGTCATGTTGACGAGCAGACTGTTGTCGGTGCGCTCGACGCTGAGATTGGTCACCCTTTCATCGGACGACGGAATTACTGCGCCCATGCAGGGCAAAGCCATGGCCATGAGCCAGGCCAGGCCTGTTATCTTTAGCTTCATAAGTGAGTGAATGATTGTCGTTTTTTTTCGAGAATTGATAATCAGAATACATACACGAGGTTGATAGCCGCCTTGGTGGGACCGAAATAGTTGTGGTGTCCCTTGCCGAGGCGACGGCCGCAGCTCGCGCAGTTGTAACGGTCGTAGCCGGTGTGGATCCATCCCACGCCAAGCTCGGCCTCGATGTTGAAGTGACGGCTCACAAGCCACAAGTAGCCGTAGGCCACGCCAAGTCCGGCATACCAGCCCTGATAGCGATGATCGCGCACGGCCCCGAAGTTGGTGCCAAGCAGCTTGAAGTCAAGGTCGACATTGCCCACATTGTACTGTCCGCCAAGGGCATGCGTGGCCACAAAGTGCCCGCCAAGAGCTTCGCAGAACCAATAGCGCACCTCGGGCTGCACCATCCAGTGCTTCCACTTCTTGCCTTGGTCAAGGGTCCATGCGTTGAGATTGCCCGAGAGGTCGAGCGACCAGCGGGGGGCGAATTGGACTTCGGCACCGAGATTGACTGTGAAGAGTGCGTCATAGACGAGATTGGTCTTTAATGCCACCTCCTGAGCCTTCATGGTGTGGGCCGAAGCCAGTAGTGCAAATAGCAAAAAAATAAATTTCCGCATTTTTATTTACATTTTTCAAGAATGAATAACAATAACCGTGTATAGATCAGATGATTGGTTTGCAATCGACTAATGTGTAAAAAACAAAACAATTTACGACCACCAAGCATCTCTTGCTTAGAGATACTCCCAGCCATTCAACAGACTAATAGCAAGCATATTAACCACGTGCAAACAAATCACCAAAGCACCCCGACGAGGCCGCGACAGCCACTCGCCCGCGCCACGCAGTTTAACGCCATCCAACACCGCAAAAGTTAAATTTAAGATTGTCACATCGGCATGTCGGCATAAAAAAATTTTTTGTCATCTAAGTCATTCATCATCTCGCCTTAAGCGCCCAAAATCACTCGCAAATAACTCGCTATCAATCAACATCTTATGGGGGGGGTAATTTTTAACATCGTCCTGCGAAGTCAAATTGTAACTTTAACAATATCTCATTTTTTATGTGTTAATTTTAAGGCAAATGCTTGTCTATTTCGGTGTTAATGCCTATTTTTGTCGTTGCTTAAGTATCTCTAAGCAAGAGAGGCTTGGCAATCGTAAATTATCATCCTCTCGGGTGTAAATTAAAAGCCTACATCTAATCGACTGATAATAAGAAGGTTTACAAGAGGTTCGTCGCATTATTCGACCAATTGTTATTTATCGTAAGTTATTCTTGAAAATGTAATATAAATGAGAAAGATCATTTTTTTTGCTATTTGCACTACTGGCTTCGACACACACCATGAAGGCTCAGGAGATAGCACTCAAGACCAATCTTGTCTATGACGCACTCCTCACAGTCAATCTCGGTGCCGAGGCTAAAATCGCTCCCCGATGGTCGGTCGACCTTTCGGGAAATTTCAACGCATGGACTCTCGACCATGGCAAGAAGTGGAAGCACTGGATGGTGCAGCCCGAAGCCCGATACTGGTTCTGCGACGCTATGGCCGGACACTTTGTCGCAGCACACGCCCTTGGCGGACAGTACAATGTGGGGCATGTCGACATGGGCAGCCTCAACTTCCTCGGTACCAATCTTAAAAACCTCAAGGACCACCGCTACCAGGGCTGGTATGGCGGACTCGGAGTGGCCTACGGTTACTCGTGGATCCTGAGCCGTCACTTCAACATCGAGGCCGAGCTGGGCGTGGGTTGGATTTACACGAAGTTTGACACATTTGAGTGTGCCGGATGCGGCCGTCGCGTCAACACCGGACGCTCCCACAACTACGTAGGCCCCACAAAGGCCGCAATCAACCTTGTCTACGTGTTCTAAACGTTTTCACCCCACCTCACTTCATCACAACCATTTCCACTATTCAGCTGATTATGAAGCAGATTATATTGAACTTGGCGTTGGCTGCCTGCGCTCTGTCAGCAGCCGCCGCCGACCCGGTAAGCGACATAAATGTCGAACGCTCCGAGAGCAACCTCATCGTCAACATGACAGTCGACCCCCAGCAGGTGACCTCGCGATCCAACCGCGAGGAGTGGCTGCGTCCCGTGATTACCAACGGTGTCGACTCGCTGCGACTGCGACCCGTAGTGGTGGCCGGCCGCACACGCTACTACCAGCACCTGCGCGCCGACGGCAACAACGCACCCTACGTGATGCTCCGCTCGGGCAAGGGCGAACCCTACGCCTACTCCGAGGTAGTTCCCTACGCCGACTGGATGGAGATGTCGACGCTCACCCTTGAGCGCGATGTCGACGGATGCTGCGGCGACGCACTCGAGGCTTCGACCTCAAGCGAACTCGCCCGGCTCGACTTCACCCCGCAGACATTTGAGCCCCTCATGGTCTACGTGAAGCCCACAGCCGAGGCCGTAAAGACACGTGAAGTCCACGGCTCGGCCTACATCGACTTCCGCGTCAACCGCACCGACATCGACCCCGACTACCGCCGCAACCCCGAGGAGCTCGCCGCAATACGCTCAACCATCGACGCCATCAAGGGCGACAAGGACGTGACCATCACATCGCTCTCGATCAAGGGTTATGCCTCGCCCGAAGGCTCCTACGCCAACAACGAGCGACTCGCCAAGGGCCGCACCGAGGCTCTCGTCGACTATGTGCGCAACCTCTACAGCTTCCCCGCAGGGCTCATGACCACATCATGGGAGGCCGAGGACTGGCAGGGACTCATCGACTACGTGAAGAAGTCGACCCTCGACAACCGCGACGACATTCTCGCCCTGATCACCGACAACAGCATCGCCCCCGACGCCCGCGAGTGGCGACTCAAGTCGCAATTCCCCGAGCAATACTCATTCCTGCTCAAGGAGGTGTATCCCGCGCTCCGTCACAGCGACTACGCCGTCAACTACAACATCCGCAACTACACCACCGTCGAGGAGATAGCCGCAGTGATGGCCTCGGCTCCGCAGAAGCTCTCGCTTGAAGAGCTCTTCCGCCTCGCACAGAGCCTCGACAAGGACTCGCCCGAGTTCCAGGAAGTTATGGAGGTGGCCGTGAGAATGTATCCCGACTCGCCCGTAGCCAATCTTAACGCCGGACTCACCGCCATAGGCCACGACGAGCTTGACATGGCACGCGCCTATCTCGCCAAGGCCGGCAACTTGCCCGAAGCCGACTATGCGCGCGGAATCCTTGAAGCAAAGGCCGGCAACTACACCCGCGCCGTGGAGCTGCTTCAGGCCGCCAAGGGTGTTGCCGAGGCTCAGGCCGCAATCGACCGCCTGCGCGAACTCAAACTTATTGACTGATCTAATCACAGTGTGTGAAAATTAATATTTGTTTAATCACTTTTTATAATTAATTGCAATGAAAAAAATTAACTTTCTTTTCGGAGCACTTGCCGCCTTGGCAATGGGCGGTGCTGTAACAGCATGTTCCGACGATGACCTTGACAAAGGTATCGACAATGGTAAGGTTGAATACGACATGGTGCGCTACCTTAATGTCACGATAAGCAATCCTACCTCAAGCGGTTCTCGCGCTGAAGGCGACCCCACTTTTGAAGCCGGTGTGGGTCGAGAGAACTATATTCACAACCTATTCTTCGTGTTCTATGACGCTCAGGGAATGCCGACTGGAGAACGTTACAAAATGACATTCAGCAACAACGAATCCAGCGATACTAACGGAACATTTAATCCTTCAGGTGGCGATGGAACAGAATCTGACAACACTCAAGGAACTACTGGAAATGTAGGTAAGGTATGGCAATCAACAATTGAGGTGAAATTGTCACAAGGTGAAAACTTGCCTTCATACGTTATGGCATTTGTAAATCCCACCGCAGGAGATGACAGTTTCGTTAAGCTCAGCCTTGATGAAATTGAGGGAAAAAAGGTTACATTTGTTAGATTTCCAGATGGACATTTCCCCATGTCTAACTCGGTTTATTACGGTAACAACCCCATATCTGGTGAAACAAACGCTCGTATGGTAGCGACTCCTATCACAACTTCACAATTGTTTAAAACACAGGAAGAAGCAGCAGCGAGTCCTGCAATAGATATATATGTTGAACGTTATGCAGCCAAGATTAATTTGAGCCTGGACAACACAGGAACCGGTGATGCTGCTACTATAAAACCTTTCGATGGCGTAAATGGCTACACCTTGACTTTCGTTCCCGAATACTGGCGTCCCAATACTATCGACCAGCAGGAATATGCCGTTAAGCATTATGGTTTGATTGAAAACGGAGTTGCAAATACGAAGCCCTCGTATTCCGACCTGATCGATATCTTTGACTGGACTTGGAATGATCCCGATAATCACCGTTCATACTGGGCTTGCTCTCCCTCATATTATAAGTTTAATTATCCTCGTGTTTCCGACAACATTGAGGACGTCATAAGGAATGCTGCAGGTGATGCTGCTTACGAAAACTATTCACAGTATCCCTATGAACTCCACTATTTCACCTACAACGAAATAGCACAAAGCAAGATATTGAACGCTGCAGGTACAGCTCAAATGACAGGTGCACCCACATTACAAACCTCTATTAAATTTACTAATAACAAATTTGAAGGAGCATTCTATTCTCGTGAAACAACAGCAAGTGCAAAAGCATGGAATGGAGACGCTGCAGCAACAGCAGCCGATAAGTTCAATCCTCTCGCAACTATGGCTTCTGCAGTCATCGTAGGTCGTTATAAAGTTACCGCTACTGATGGTACTGCACTTCCCGATAATTCAACATTCTATCTTTATGGTAGAACCGGAAACAAGTGGAATCTCTACAAAAGCGACGAAGACCTGATAAAAGCTATGGTAAAACAGCAGTACACTGTTGTTAAAAACACAGCTGCTGAAGGTGAAACACCTAACTATCAGCCCGTTCCTGTTACAGAAGCTTCCAATTTCATAGTTGAGCACCCCTCCTATGCTGTACGCGAAATCGCAGGAAAGCCTGTTGCCGGTCGTTTTGTTGCTCTTCAGCTAAAACCCAACGTAACCGGATATTATTGGTATAACCCCAACGCAACTGGCGACAATAAGTATCAGTCAATCGACGCAACAAACATTAACAATGTCAATGCAGAGCTATTGTCTACCGGATATGCTCGCAAATATGGTGAAGGTCTTTGCTACTTCAGCGTGCCCATCAAGCATCTTGGATTCCCCGAAGGCGCAGTTGTAGATAACCTTATCAAATTTGAGGACTGTGTTCCGGGTTCATTCGGTCTTGTACGTAACCACGTTTACAACCTGAATGTATCAAGCATTACAGGTCTTGCAACTGCACTCCGTGATGAGAACCAGCCCATCGTTCCTCCTATGGACGAGCAGACTTACTACATCTCAGCTAAGCTGAATGTATTGAACTGGCGCATCGTTCCCACTCAGGATGTAGAACTCTAATCGGCCCATTTCGCGTGACTTGTCACGCAACAACATAAAAATGGCAAAATGATTTGATAATCAGCAGAGGGGAGCCTTCAGGAAGCTTCCTCCCGAAGTCCCTCCGGGGCTCCCCTCCGCTTTTTCTCTCTCACCGCAACCAACCTCTCCCCGAAACCCGCAAGCCAATCGCAAGCAACCCGCAGCCCTCACCAAGGCCGCAATCGAAGCCGAAGCGCAAGCATCGACTCCACCCAACAACGACAACAACGAGGCCCCGCCCAACCGAGGCCCACAACAATATAAAGGCGGAAACGCCCCACAACAACGACAAAACAAAAACAACAACGATATAACATTGACCAACCGTTATGAAACTTACTTGCATCCGACACCTGACGGGCATCATCACCTTGCTATGGGGCGTTATCGCCCTCGGGTCGCTGTCGTCGTGTGACAGCGCCATATATGACGACGAGGGCGACTGCTCGGTACACTACCGAGTCACCTTCACCTACGACATGAACATGAAGTGGGCCAACGCATTTCCCCACGAAGTGAAATCGGTGACCCTCTACATCTACGACAGCAACGGCCAACTCGTCATGAGCAAGACCGACAACAGCGCCGCACTCGCCTCGCCCGACTACTTCATGGATGTCGAGGTGCTCCCCGGCAAATACGACCTCCTCGTGTGGGCCACCGGCAAGTCGCCCGTCGACAATCCCACCGCATTTGAAGTCGCCTCGGCCGCCCCGGGAAGCGCCATGAACACCCTCGGAGCCAAGATGCCCCTCGACGGCACAGCCGACGCCGGCCTCTATGTCGACCGTGACATCGTGCCCCTCTACCACGGCATCATGCGCGGAGTCGACTTCCCCGACACCTACGGCAACGTGACGCTCGGCCCCGTAAGCCTCACCAAGGACACCAACGTGATGCAGGTGCTCCTCCAGAACACCGACGGCACCACCATGAACGCTGACGACTTCAGCTTCTACATAACGGCAGCCAACAACGAGCTCGACTACCTCAACAAAGTGGTGTCGACAACGCAGTTCAGCTACCGCCCATGGGCCATGACCCTCACATCGGCATCGCTCGACAAGCCCGAAGCCCAGGCCGCATCCAAGGCCCCCGCACGCGCGCAGACCGAGGCCAACGGCATCCTCGCCGAGCTGTCGACAGGCCGCCTCATCGACACCCGCACCCCGCGACTTGTAGTGCGCCGCAACTCCGACGGCGAGGACATCATCAGCATCAACCTCATCCAGTATCTGCTCATGGTCAAGGGCGAATACAACCGACAGATGAGCGATCAGGAGTACCTCGACCGCAACGACAACTATTCGCTCATGTTTTTCGTCGACGACAACCGCAACTGGTACATAGCCGGCGGAGTCTACATCAACGGATGGCGCATCGTGCCGCCTCAGGACACCGAGCTATAACCGACTACGTGACACAGCTAAAATCAACCCCCCCAAAAAATTTACTTGAATCAATGACCCGATTTTACAATAAATTCCTCGCCGCAGCCTCGGCAATGATGCTGACGCTGACGGGCTGTGTCAACGAGGACTCACCATGTCCCGGCGACGGCGACGATGGCACAAAGGTGACGCTGCAGTTTACAGTGATGACCTACAACCCCGCCGCCTCGCGCGAAGCGCAGCAGTCGCGTGCCGACGGCTCACTGCTGTCACGCGCCGGTGCTGACGATGACTGCTCGGAAGGCCCCCAAGGCTCACCCGCCGAAAACTACATCAACACGGCCGACTGCCAGTTTCTGCTCTTCGGTGCCGACCGCACGCTCCTGCGCCCCATCTTCCCCGAAATCACCGGCCAGGACAATGTGTATTACACCTGGTACTCCATCAAGGCATCAATCACCGAGCCCTACTTTGACGAAGCCGTCAAGGCCGGCGACGAAAACATCAACTTCTACATCATGGTCATCGCCAACAGCCACTCAACCGGCCTCGACGGCCAATACCCCGGCCTCACCCCCGGCGTGACCACCATCGACGACATCGCCGCACAGTGCGTAACATTCCGGCAGCCTGAAGGTTATCATCTCGGAGGCCCCGGAGGTGAATATCGCCCCTGGACTCCCTCCATCGACGGCAATCGCCTTATCCCAATGGCCGGAATGCAGAAATTCACTGTATCAGCCGCCCAGTTAAAGGAGTCGACCTACGATGTTCCCGTCAATCTCTCCGATGAGAATGCCAACGGCAAAAACATAAAAATGCTTCGCGCCATCTCCAAAATCGAAGTGATCGACCGAATCGATGTAACGGGCCCCGCAACCAATAACAACCGATTCCATGTCGACAAAGTCGAGCTCTTCGGATGGTACAACAGCGGAACAATAATGCCCTATATCAACAACGGCAATTGGAGCACCGCAACAGGCGAATGGAGCATGGATTCATCGGGCGATGTCAGCGTCCCCACAATCTCCCCTCAATCGGAATATAAATTCCCAGTTATAGGAGAGCAACAAAAAACCGATAATAATGGTAAACCTCTATATAACGATGACAGAACCCCGCTCATGGATGAGATTAAAGGGCCTGAAATCACCTTTTCCGAAGATGCCGCCGCCACAGCCCTGCGTACCGACAAGTGCATCGTGTGGTCGGGATATGTGGTAGAGTACTCAAAGGTATTGGTCACTGAAATGACTCATGACTATGAGCGCTACCCCTTTATTGAGGTGACGGTCAGCAACCCCAATTCTGATGGAAAGGATGACTCGCCGGTATTCAAAATGAAACTTGCAAACTATAATAATGGACAAGCCGTCGACGATGGAATCAACTTCCTGCTGCGCAACCACATCTACCGCTACGAGATTACCGGCGTTAACAGCGAAGCCAACATAATCGATGTTGGCTACACTGTATGCGACTGGGACCGCCACGAGGTCGACATCCCTACATTTAATTAATATACAAAGACATACTGATTATAAGACATGAACTACTATATAAAATATCTTAAGATAATCCCTGCATTTATCGCCATTTTTATAGGTTTGACATCATGTGAGGATGATATAAAGTTTGAATGTGAGAATCAGATTGAAGGTGAAGACACGACAATATCTTTAAATCTCAATACTCCATCATTCACACAAATATCTTCGCGTGCCGACATGTCCACAGAAGATGCCTATAAGGTGAACTCCTTATGGATAGGAATTTATAATTCCCGTTCAGGGGAAAGCACTCTTACCGATAATGGTAAAAACGGTTTATTTCTTGAGGCCCAAAATGACCATGGTTTTGTAGCAGGAACTCAAGATCATAACAGACATGCACTCACAAATATAAAAACGAAATCAGGAAGTAGCTATATAGTTGCTGTGGCCAATCCTGACCGCAACTTTGGATTTACAATTAAAGACGAAAAAAGGACAAGTACTTCACTTAAGGAGTTACTTGAAAATGCATCAACATGGGATGATTTCCGATCAATCATAATTGAACGCGAACTATTTCGAGGCAGTGCTGATATTAATATTCCTAATGCAACACAAAATCCGCTTCCCATGAGTGGAATATATCTTGAAGAATCGCATACTGCTGACTTTGATTGGAATACAGTAAAACCTTATGCCATCCCTCTGCCAAAGACAAACGGCGGAAATGTGGCAATGCCTGGAAGCATACACCTGCGTCGCCCGTTCACACAAGTTAAAGTAAATCTACAGACTGCAACCGAGGAAAACACAGACATAAAGATTTTAAAAATCGAGCCAGAATCGTTTGTCATACACAATGTACCCATTTACAGTTGGTTGTATGAACGGCCACAGCTACCGGTTGGAACTGCACCTGAAAAAAATACAGATTATGCCAATGCCGGTGATGCGTTGGAAAAAGATGCTGAAAAAAACACGAACTATAAGTCATCATTGATTTATCCGTCTACTAATATCAACGAAAAAGACGGAGTATATTCGTTTGACTTCTGGATGATGGAGAATAAGCGCACGGGGCGTGCCGACTTCTGCACCGACTATCAAGATCGCGAATTGGAGTGGAAAAAAAACGATGCCAACACAGGCGTTTACAAAAGCTTGTGCCCATCCGAAACCCCTACGCTCAACAACTTCGCCACCTATATGGAAATACGCGCAAAACTCACTTATATACAAAAAGATCCGATTGTAAACCCCGATGGAGTCACCGGATTACCTGATAAAGTAGACAGCCGTACAGTAGATGCCGTGTACACAATCCATCTTGGCTATGTGGGTGAAAATCCCGACCCTAAAGATTTCAACAGTTTACGCAATTCAATCTACACATATAATGTAAAGGTATTGACTGCCAATTCAATCATTGTTGAAGCATTTCGCAATAACGAAGAACCCCAGCCCGGAGCCGAAGGTATAGTGTCGGATGTGACAAATAAAATGTTTGAACTTGATTCGCATTACAATGCATTCAACATTCAGCTTACAGAAACAGAACTCCAAAAATTCAGTTTCTCCATGCGTTCCTACTATGGAGAAAATACCTATAACTATTCTATTGACAAAGACGGAAAATCCACAGGCGATGCTATTCCCGGCAGGAATGACAATAATTACCGTTATTTTTCGTGGGTGGAGATTGTTCCAACCACAGGAGAGGATGCACTCGCTCCTTATCCGGGAGTAATTGTAGGCCCTGATGGAACTCCGTTTATGAAATGCAATCTCAATGAAATTCGTGAAAATGCGCAAAAATTATATGCTCAATCAACCGATGGATGGTTTACTGTATTTGTAAATGAATACACTTATGAGAATGAAACAGAAAATCCGGGAGTTGAAACCGCAGGAAATTGGCGCAATTACGTGATGAAGCCCAACCGTGTGGCCTATCTCAATGTGACGCAATCTGTTTCGACCGACAAAGAAAGCAGCTACTATCAGTCGAAGTACGGTATATCGCAGAAGTCGATACAGACTTACTATGATTATACCGAAAACATACAGACGGCCATCGGTGTGGAATATGACAATGAAACTTTCGGCATGAACCTTCGTTGGCCGTCAGGAACAGTTAATACTGTCGAAGGAGGTACCTCCTATCCAGCAGTAACAACTTCAAATGGCGTGAATGGCACTCTTTCAGTAAATAACGGGCGCTACAACGTTTGGATTGGTAGTGGAGGCCGCGGAGGAGGAAACCAAGCCGGTAACTGGAATACGTATGTCAATTCAGGAAATGCAGCTAACACAACTTATGGCAAAGTCAATAATGTAAACAGAATTACAAATACAAATCAAACCTATTACGTTAAAAATTTTAGTGCCGACCCTAAAACATGGCCGGTTCCACAACCCGTGCTGCTATCTCCTAATAGTTTTTCAGAAGAAGAAGATGATGATGGCGGAAATAAAGGAATGAGTAGCTATGATCCTCAAATTCCCGGCAATACTATTCCTCCTCAAGTTATCCATGCCATGCACGCATGCATGAACCGAAACCGGGATAACAATGGTAATGGAGTCATCGATGCCGATGAACTTCGTTGGTATCTTCCCGCCTCAGGAAAATATATGCGTGTCATAATGGGACGAAATTCTTTGAGGGAACCTATCTTAAATTATGATAACAATCCACAATTGCCCTTCCCTGCATCAGGTGATGGCGATGGAAATAATTCCCGTTTATTTCTTGCATCAAGCGATTATCGCACAATATGGACAACTCAGGGAATGTCAATAAGCAACTTTGCTACTTATTGTAAATCACCATGGGCGGTACGTTGTATTCGCAATCTTGGTGTAGATTTAAGCACTGTTACAGCAACAGCCGAAGAAGACCCTGTTGACCCCGCCTATGAGGTAGAATTGGGAAAAGATGACTATTCTACCGGAGGTGTTGTAAGAGTTAAGCATTACTATGGAAGTTCGCTTCGCAATTATACTGTCAAACCTATAGCTATTCATAAAGTAAATTCCGAGGGCAACATGCTCGGCCAGTACGGATTTGAAATAGCGTTAATCGGTAATAGAGCAACCCCACAATCACCAGAAGCTGATGTTAAATATAGAACCCCTGATCAATATAAGAATTCTATAAACGAGGCAACTCCATGTAAAAATTTAAATGACAATTTAAATCGCAAAGGATGGCGTGTGCCCAATCAAAAGGAGCTTGTAATCATGATGCGAAGTGGAGCGATTCCAGATTTTGGCAAAAACAATTATTGGTATTTTATGAGTTCGACTATTCCTGCATGGGATAAAGAAACTCCCGCAGATTCTAATAAAGGATTGACAGATAAGAGCTCTACAATTTGCTCGATTACACAGAACCTTAGTACTCACAATTTTGAAGCATCAGCACAAGCATACAATGAAATAAATAAGGTACGTTGTGTCCGCGACCTCACTCCTGAGGAAGAGGGTCTGTCCTACGAGCAAATCCGAGCACAACAATAGCAACAAAGAAAACAATAAACCACACATAAATATAGTTATTTTTTATACACACATCCCCACACATCGGAGGCAGCGACAGGTTCTCTCGCTGCCTCCTCCTTTTTCCCCTCCCTCCCTCCGCCTCCACTCTCCGCGGCATCTCCCGCTCTCGCCCCGCGCAGCGCAGGGCGCACACCACCAGCACATCCCCGCGTTAGCGCAAAAGCTGCGTTAGCTGCTTAACAATGTTAGGCCCGCGCAAGGCCGCCGTTAGGCGTCCGCAGCACGGGTACACGGCACACGCCCCCACCAAGAAAAAGGGCTACGTAGTTGCCCAATAAAAACGTTACACCATGGGATGTTGGAGCTATTGGGCAGCTAACGCAGCCCTATGGGGATGTGTGCGCACGACACAACCCCACGCTGCACGTACCCAAAGGCACGTTTGCATGGGGCTAACCCTGTTGAGCAGCTCCGCAGCTCCCGGCTAACGCACATGCCACCGCATATTAATTATATCCCAGATTATTTGGCAATTACAAATATTATTACTACCTTCGCACCATTAGAACCTGCCAAGCCTCTTAACAATGCTCAAATCGGCGGGTCGTTTTTTATTATACAACCATGAAAATCAATTTCGACAAACCATATTCCACCCCGGGACAAATCGTCCAAATCCTGAAATCAAGGGGCATGCTCATGAAATATGAGCATAAGGTGGAAAATTATCTGCTTAACATTGGTTATCATCGCTTGTCGGCTTACATCTATCCTTTCTACAAAATCCCCAAGAGCGATTTGGCACTAAAAGATGGCACTACTTTTGAACAAGTTTTGACCCTCTACCGCTTTGACAAGAAACTCCGTATTCTACTATTCAATGAAATAGAAAAAATCGAAGTAGCCATTCGCAGTGTATTGGCAAATATCGGATGCCAGGAATTAAATGACAAGCATTGGATAACAAAACCGGAATATTTTGCCAATGCCGATAAGTTTAATAAAACATTGGCCATCATAGAAAAAGAGCTGTTATCGAGTAAAGAAGATTACATTGAAAATTTCAAACACAACTATATTGAAACCTACCCTCCGGCATGGATGATAACGGAAGTATTGTCTTTCGGGAATTTGAACTACATTTATTCAAACATATCAGGCAACCAACTGATGAAACATATTGCAGGATATTTCGGCCTGAAACCACAGGTTTTTACCTCTTGGCTAACGGTACTTGCCAACCTTCGCAATATGTGCTGTCATCACGCAAGGGTGTGGAATAGGGATTTCGTGCTTAATCCGGCAGAACCCAAAAAACCAAAAACCGCATGGATTGACACGACAAATGTTGATAAAAAGCGTATTTACTATCGCTTGTGCATGATCCGATATTTCCTCTGTTCGATTTCCCCAACAACAACTTCAATGAAAAGCTCTCAACGTTATTGGCTAAATTTCCTTCAGTCGACATCGCAGCGATGGGCTTTAACCAAGATTGGAAAAATGAGGAATTGTGGAAACAAAACCCTAACTAATTATCAAACACAACCCTGTTGAGCAGCTCCGCAGCTCCCGCTAACGCACATCCCAAGATAGCATGACATGCAACCCACCATCCATTATTTCAAAAACACAAAGTAAAATAGCTCAAAAACACAAAGTAAAATCGCTCAAAAACACAAAACGGCCCTAACCGTCCACCATCAACCACCTACAAATCAACCCATTGAAAAGCACAACTCCACTACCCCCAAAACTCAATGCAAAACGGAACAAAAACGCACAAACTTACGGATTATCCAGAATTTATCCGTAAGTTTGTAGCCCTACTCAACCCCATGGCCGATATATCGCAAATAAGAGAAGGTGCCCCGATGAGCTTCGGCCAACAGCTGAAGCTCACCGTGATGCTGTCGCTCCCGGCAATGCTCGCGCAATTGTCGAGCATTCTCATGCAATATATCGACGCGTCGATGGTGGGACGGCTCGGAGCCGACGACTCGGCAGCGATAGGACTTGTGTCGACAAGCCTCTGGCTCTTCTGGGGCATCTGTTCGGCCGTCACTACGGGATTTTCGGTACAGGCCGCCCACAAGGTCGGAGCCAAGGACGACGCAGCCGCACGCAACGTGCTGCGACAAGCCATAACCGCGTGCCTCATATTCAGCTTCGCCGTGACGGCCATAGGCATTGTCATCGCCCCCTCGCTCCCCCGCTGGCTCGGCGGCAACGACGACATCACCCCCCAGGCATCGCTCTACTTCCTCGTGTTTGTGTCAGCATTGCCCCTGCTCACGCTCAACTACCTGGCCGGAGGAATGTTGCGATGCGTAGGCAACATGAAGGTGCCGAGCGCGCTCAACATCCTCATGTGTGTCATGGACTGCCTATTCAACTTCCTGCTGATATTCCCGTCACATCACCTCAACCTGCACGGCATCGACATAACCATTCCTGGTGCCGGACTCGGAGTGCTCGGCGCCGCATTAGGAACCGTGCTCGCTGAAGCCGTCACAGCCGGACTGATGCTCTATTACCTCTGTTACCGACAGCCCGAACTACGGCTGCGCGGCCGCCACGGCAGCTATCGCCCCCGAAAGTCCATTATCCGCAAGGCGGTGACAATATCGGTGCCCATGACCGTTGAACACGCCGTAATATGCGGCGCACAGATAGCCGTGACAATGATTGTGGCGCCACTCGGGGTCTTTTCCATAGCCGCCAACGCATTTGCCGTGACAGCCGAAAGCCTGTGCTACATGCCCGGCTACGGAATAGGCGATGCCGCCACCACCCTTGTAGGCCAAAGCTACGGAGCCGGGCGGCGCGAGCTCGTCAAGCGGTTCGGCTACATCACCGTGGGCCTCGGCATGGTGGTGATGTCGGTCATGGGAGTGCTCATGTGGATCGCCGCGCCGTGGATAATGGAGCTCATGACACCCGTAGCCGAGATTCAGAGCCTCGGCGTGGAGTCGCTGCGCATCGAAGCCTGGGCCGAGCCCATGTTTGCCGCCTCGATAGTCGCCTACGGAGTCTTTGTAGGGGTCGGTCACACCACCGTTCCCGCCATCATGAACTTCGGCAGCATCTGGGCCGTAAGGCTCCCGCTGGCGTGGATTCTCGCACGCTCCATGGGGCTGAAGGGAGTGTGGATAGCCATGTGCGCCGAGCTCACCTTCCGCGGCGCCATATTCCTGTTCAGGCTTCTCCGGGGCCGGTGGATTCCGCAAATCGGCCTCCGACATGACGCCGACACCCTCGAGGCGTAAATTTATTTGTGGTGGAATCAAAGATTTACATTAACTTTGCATTCACGAAAAAGAGTTTTGCTATATGACTTACGAATATGATTATCTGGTAATCGGATCAGGCATCGCGGGCATGAGTTTCGCCCTCAAGGTTGCCGGTACGGGAAAGGTGGCATTAATCTGCAAGACAAAGCTTGAAGAGGCCAACACATTCTTTGCACAGGGAGGCGTGGCTTCGGTCACCAACCTTGCAGTCGACAACTTCGACAAGCACATCGAGGACACGATGATAGCCGGCGACTGGCTGAGCGACCCCGAGGCTGTGAAGATGGTTGTGACAAATGCGCCGTCACAGATAAACGAACTCATAAAATGGGGCGTCGACTTCGACAAGAACGAAAACGGCGACTTTGACCTGCACCGCGAAGGCGGACACTCCGAATTCCGTATCCTGCACCACAAGGACAACACGGGAGCCGAAATTCAGGAGAGCCTTATCGAGGCCGTGCGCAACAACCCCCACATCGACATATTCGAGGATCACTTCGCCATCGAGATAATAACGCAGCACCACCTCGGCAAAATCGTTACGCGCCGCACCCCCGACATAACCTGCTACGGAGCTTACGTGCTAAATCCCGCCACAGGCAAGGTCGACACATTCCTCGCCCGCGTAACACTCATGGCCACCGGAGGCGTCGGAGCCGTATATACCACGACAACCAATCCCCTTGTGGCCACCGGCGACGGCATAGCCATGGTGTACCGAGCCAAGGGCACGGTAAAGGACATGGAGTTCATCCAGTTCCACCCCACGGCGCTCTATCACCCCGGCGACCGCCCCTCATTCCTCATCACCGAGGCCATGCGCGGCTACGGCGCCGTGTTGCGCAACAAGCGCGGCGAGGAGTTCATGCACAAGTATGACCCAAGACTCTCGCTCGCCCCGCGTGACATTGTGGCACGAGCCATCGACTCCGAGATGAAGCAATACGGCGACGAGCACGTATATCTCGATGTCACGCACAAGGACCCCGAGGAAACCAAGAAACACTTCCCCAACATATACCAGAAGTGCCTCTCGCTCGGCATCGACATCACCAAGGACTACATACCCGTGGCTCCGGCCGCCCACTATCTGTGTGGAGGCATAAAGGTGGACTCCAACGGCGAGTCGTCGATCAAGCGACTCTATGCCGTGGGCGAGTGCTCGTGCACTGGATTGCACGGCGGCAACCGACTGGCCTCCAACTCGCTTATCGAGGCCGTTGTATATGCCGATGCGGCCGCGCATCACGCAATGGAGGTGAAAGACCACTACCCCTACCGTCACGATGTGCCCGAATGGGACGATGAAGGCACCCGCCACCCCGAGGAGATGGTGCTAATAACCCAGAGCATAAAAGAAGTGGGACAGATAATGACAACCTATGTGGGCATCGTGCGCAGCGACCTGCGCCTGAAGCGTGCATGGAACCGTCTTGACATCCTCTATGAGGAAACCGAGAAGCTGTTCAAGTGTTCCAAGGCAAGTCGCGAGATATGCGAATTGCGCAACATAATCAACGTGGGTTACCTCATAATGCGCCAGGCAATGGAGCGCAAGGAGTCGCGCGGACTGCACTACACGGTCGACTATCCCCACACCGAGCACTAATTACGCCGTTGCTGCATAATCTTTTAGCCACATTGCACGTTATATGATTATGAGAGTTTTTATAACCATTCTTATGATGATATTAAGTGTAATGTCGATGTGTGCCCAGAAGCTCGACACCGACGGCGTGCCCGTGCCGCGCAATCCGCAACAGGCAGCCGTGAAGGGACGCTATCACTTCATCACCGAGGAGGGCGACACCGCCCTGATGGTTGTGCTCAACAACATCACCTACTATCCGCCCCTGAAGTTCAAGAACAAGAAGCAGGAGCAGTTTTACTGGCGCACGGTGCGTGACGTTAAGCGCACACTCCCCTACGCCAAGCTTATTGCCGAAACCCTTCTTGAAACCTACGAATACATCGAAACATTCCCCACCCAGAAGGAGCGTGAGGATCACCTTACGCGCATGGAAAAGGAGGTATTCAACCAGTACAAGCCCGTGCTGAAGAAATTCACGCGCTCCCAGGGAAAGATGCTCGTAAAACTGATAAACCGCGAAACCAACCAGAGCAGCTACTCTATTTTGAAAGCGTTTCTCGGCACATTCCGTGCTGGATTCTGGCAAACGTTCGGCAAGTTCTTCGGTGTCAACCTGAAGGCGGGCTACAACCCCGACAAGGATTCCGACGATGCGATAATCGAGCGTGTGTGCGTGCTCGTCGAGCAGGGAATGTTGTGATGCGTCACTTGCGGTTGCGCGGATGATGGGCGAGTATCTCGTCACGCAGCATCGAGCGGTCGAGATGCAGGTATATTTCGGTCGTAGCAATCGATTCATGTCCGAGCATCTGCTGAATCGCCCTGAGATTGGCTCCGCCTTCAAGCAGGTGTGTGGCAAATGAGTGACGCAGTGTGTGGGGGCTTATCTCCTTCCTTATTCCGGCCAGCTCACACAGCCGCTTTACGATATAGAATATCATTACACGCGTGAGCCTGCGCCCCCGTCGGTTAAGAAACACGATGTTCTCCTCGCCCGGCTTTATATCCATGTCGGCGCGCTGTTCAAGATAGAGGCGTATATGGTGCATGGCGACATCCGATATGGGAACCATGCGCTCCTTGCTGCCCTTTCCCCGCACAACGATGTAACCCTCGTCGAGAAACAGGTGCGACAGGTCGAGATTGACCAATTCGCTCACGCGCAATCCGCAGCCGTAGAGAGTTTCCATAATGGCAAGATTGCGCTGCCCCTCGGGAGAACCAAGGTCGATACACGACTCCATTGCGTCGATCTCATCGACGGTCAGCACCTCGGGCAGATGACGCCCCAGTCGCGGACTCTCAAGCAGCAGAGCCGGATTTTCGTCAATGTAGCCTTCAAGCTTCAGATAACGGAAAAATGACTTTATCCCGGAGATAATGCGTGCCTGCGACGCCGGAGCGATACCGAGGTCGTGCAGGTCGGCAATAAAAGCCTGCAGGTCGTCAAGCGTCACGCCGCTCAACCGCTTCCCCTCCTCGGCAAGATATTTCACAAGCTTGTCTATGTCGTCGCGGTAGGAGCTGCGTGTGTTGTCGCTCAATCCGCGCTCAAGCATCATGTAGGCGTCATAGGCTGCAAGCACAGCCTCTATGTCATTTATCGAGCGGACAGCCATGTCACATCATTCTTAAAACCATAACGAGAAACTCTGTCGGGGCAGATGACGATAACCCACTATCACGGCTATGCGTCCGTTGGTGAATGTCATGCCGTGAGTGAGCGACGAGTCCAGGTCATTGAACAGTGTCGCCATCCGCTCGTCACGCGACAGGTTTCGCATAGCCACCACACCCTCGCCGTCGAGCACCTCTTCGGCATATCGCATCACGCTTTCACGCGTCATGTCACTGTCGACCGAGTTTACAACCATGAATTTTACACCGTCACCTTGGCTCACGGCCCTGTAGTGCGCAATAGCCTCATCGGCAGTCGCCGCCTCACTGATGCGCCCCTTATAGTCAGCCGTCACCTTGTCATATATGTCACGGTGCGGGTTGTCACCGGTGTATATGACGAGCTTCGACCGGCTGTCGACATCGAGCATGGCCGTTGTCGACACACCGTAGGATGTACCTATCTGCAACATGACACGCGGATTGAAGTAGCACACGATGCGAAACAGCATCTTGGCATTCTTGAGCGATATTATGCGCGGATGTCGCGCGACATCCGCAGCAAGCGACAATGCAAGCTTGCGCCGCGACGAAATGTCGTCGTAGGCATAGTAAGGGCACCGCTCCCTGAGCACCTGAAGCACAAATGAGAAGGCAAACGGCGAGTGTATGCCGAATCCCTTGCTGCGCTTGTAGCGGTTAAATGCCGTGTAGTATCGCTTAAGATTCATCGTCCTCCTTACGACGCGACAATCCCATTATACCGAGCAGGACTGCCGCCACCACAGCTATATAGATTATGATTATTGACACGTAGGCGAGCGACGATGTCACATGAAGCGACTCGGGGTCAAACTCCATCTTGATTTCATGGGTTCCCGCCGGTATTCTCATGGCTCGCAACAGATAGTCGACACGAGCTATGTCGGCAGGCTCTCCGTCGATCCACGCTTTCCATCCCCACGGGAAGTAGACCTCCGAGAACACTGCTACACCGCCCTTGCCCGACTGTGCATGATAGGTGAGGCGATTGGGAGCATAGGTGGTTTCAAATATGGTGTCGCCCGGTTGCTTTACGGGGACATTAGCGCCAAGTATGTCACGGAACTTTGCGTCAGATACTGCCGTAACGGCGGGATTTATGGTGTCGAGAGCGGCCATCTCGGCATCGGCACCGTCGACATACATAACCCTGTCGACAAACCATGCGTTACCGAGAGCGTCGGGATTGACATATACCTCATCGTCACTCATCACAAGGTAACGCGCGTTGAGCATATTGAGGACATTCATGTCGGCCTCGCTCACATCACCGCCCTGGAACTTTATCAGGTGACGGTCGATCATGTCCTGATAGCGCGTAAGCTTGGCGGCATGATAACCGCCTATCATCTTATGGTGGTAGGAAGGAGCGGCCTCGCCGAATTGCGGAATGTTCATCACGCGGTAGTTCATTGTCGTGTCAGCAAGAATCTGTCGGTCGGCCTGTGTGAGGGGGAACGGATCGCCCTGTGCAAGCTGACGGGGCAGGAAGCTGTCGCTGTTGATGTAACGCTTGTCGACCATGTAGAGGTCGCCCACAATCACTACGGTGAGCACAATGCACAGCACCTTCGCACTGATTTTATCCTTGAAGAACAACAGCAGCAACGATGCACCTATGCCGATGACGATAAACGAGCGTAACGCATCTGACGACACCATCGACATTCTCACCTTCTCTATCGCGGCAAAAAGCTGAGGATACTGCATCGCCATGCCCGACGCCACATAGTAGTCATGCTCCTGTGCGCTCAGGTAGGAGCCGAATGTGCCCGGAGCGATTATGCCTATCGCACACACAAGCAGGCACAATCCGAACGACACAAGCAACGGTATCCTGTATTCGCGCCACTTGTCACGGTTGGCTATTACCTGCTGTAGAGCCAGCACGGCAAGCAGCGGTATGGTAAATTCGGCGATGACAAGAATACTTGCCACCGTGCGGAATTTGTTATACATCGGGAAGTGGTCGATCATCAGGTCGGTAAGCCACATCATGTTGTGTCCCCACGACAAGGCGATTGATATAATCGTGACAATCACCAGCATCCATTTTATGGGGCCTTTCACGATTATGCATCCGAGCAGGAATAAGGCCATCAGCAGCGCACCCACGTAGACAGGGCCGTTGGTCATGGGCTGGTCACCGAAATATTGCGGCATCTGCTGAAGCGCCGAAGCCATCTCGCCGGGAAGCTGTCCCGACCTTACCAGGTCCTGAGTGGCATCCACATCGTAAAGCGACAGCAGTTTGTTGCCTCCCTTTTCGGGCTTTATCGTGGCACCGCCCTTGACATTGGGTATGAGCAGAGTGAACGTTTCGCTCTTTCCGTAGCTCCACGCCGTTATGTAGTCCTTGTTAAGTCCGCCTCCGGCATTCACAGCCGAAGCATTACCTTCGCCCGACAACTCGCTGTGGTTGCCGCGCATGGTTTCCTTCGAGTATTCATAGGTGTTATAGAGGCTCGGACTGTTGGCAGCAACGGCAAGCACAGCCGCGATTGCAAGAGCGCCGGTAGCCTTGACCCATTGCGACATATTGTGACGGCGATACAATATAACGGCGTAGGCCACCACAAATCCCACGACAACAAACATGAAGTAATAGGACATCTGGATGTGGTTGCCGGCAATCTGGAGCATTGCAAACAACGCCGCCAACGCGCCGCCCGCGAGATAACGCCCCCTGTAACACAGCACTATACCCGCGATTGTGGGAGGTATGTAGGAGAGCGTTATGAATTTCCATATATGACCCGCACCGATTATGATGAAGAAGTAGGACGAGAATCCATAGGCTATGGCACCAGGCAAGGCAAGATACCACTTAACCTTCATGGCCAGAAGCAGGATGAAAAATCCCATCATCATGGCGAATATAAGATTGGCCGGCGAAGGCAGCCATAGTGTGTAGAGGTCGCCAATCCATGACATCAGATCGTTGGACGGATACGACGGCGCAATCTGGAAGTTGGGCATACCCGAAAATATGGAGTTGGTCCATCGCGAAGCCTCACCGGTAGCCTCGGTATAGGCCTGCACCTCGTGTCCTATTGCAGCACCCTGCTGCATGTCATGCTGACGCAGTTCGTTGCCTTGCATTGCATCGGGATAAAAATAAACCAACGAAAGCACTGCGAGTACGGCAACCGAAATGACGAAACCTATAAACGACTTGCTCTTGATGAATGTGCTTAATCCCTTTGACAACGAAGTGTCAGGGCGCATGGGGGTTGTGTTGTTGTCCGTTTGGGTCATAACCATTTAAATTATTATGACAAAGTTACAAAAAATTACGTGTTCTACTCCCCACCGCCCCACCAAAAACATCTAATGAAATGACAGCCCCACTTTCCGACATCGCTGTCAAAGACAAAAATCAGAATATTGATTATTGAAATTCTCAATCATCCGATACATCATCGTATGTGTCTATAACGTTTTGCAATTCAGCCTCGGACGGGAGTAACTTTGCAGCTTTATCAGAAATAAATTCTTTAAGTTGATATTCAGCAACTCCGAGGGGCTGCTTCATGCCTCGGAAAGACCATTCAACAACCGTATCATCTTTTGATTTGCATATCAATAATCCTATTGTCGGATTGTCATCAGATTGCTTCATAAGCTCATCAACCGCTGAAACATAGAAATTCAGTTTTCCTACGAAGTCAGGAATAAACGGCACGACTTTCAGCTCACAAACGATATACGATTTAAGTCTTGTATGGTAAAAAACCATATCGGGAATGAATGTCTGGCCTCCAGGCATCCTCAATTCCATCTGACGACCGACATATGCAAATCCCTGTCCTAATTCAAGAAGGAATCGAGTGATATTAGCCGCAAGCTCATCTTCCAGTTGTTTCTCGGTAGTTATTTTCTTGTCGATGAATCTGAAATCATACGGACTTTTCAATATTGCCTTTGCAAGACCGCTGTATGGAGCCGGCAGCTTTTCATCGAAATTGGTAAGAACATGCCCTTGTTTTCCATATAGATTATCATCTATTTCTGCATCAAGTTCGGGACGGCTCCAATCATTTCTTATGGTTTCATCGATATAGAAAAGTGCTTCTTCAACTGACTTGCTTCGAGTAAATATGTCTATGTGATGTCCCCACGGAACCATGCCGAAATCAGCAGGCATATCAAATTCGTCAACGAGTCGTTGACGAATTACATTCGCTTGATTATAAAACTCGTACCAACGTTTGGCATACTTGATGTTAGTTACAGAAAAACCGGTCTGACCGGGGAAAGCAGTCTTGAGGTCAAGACTCAAACAATCAAAGAAGGCGCTTCCCCATTTGGCAGCTTCATGAAGTCTTGAAATATCACGGCCCATACACCAGTAATACTCCAGCATTGATGTATTTACCTTAACAGCAGCTTTTATCTGCGATCTACGGAAACGATCTTTCAACGTGCTTAAGAGTTGTGCATACTCTTTGCCCACGATAATGGTATCGCGTTTCACAAATGCCGGTTTATTGTCAGTCTTTGCCATATTTCTTCAAACGAAATAATTTTATCTAAAAAGAAAGTGCATTAGTAATTTGTTCTAATCCCTTGTTTGGTAATTGAATAGCGTTACTCTCTATCTCTTCAATTTTTTCACATATAAGTTCTATTAACTATTGCATTTCGCATCTGATACTTAAATTGCAAATCTAAGTAATTTTCATGATATTCATGTCATTCGATCCTCGAATTCTGCGAGAGTTCTAGAAAATAGGATTTTAATAAGAGCATTTGTAATAAACCCGCGTTAGTAGCATCAGCGAGATGTGGCGGCTGAATGTTGTGCGTTAGATGCGGATTGGGAGTATCGGTGTGTCGCAAAATATCCGGGATTTATCGCATTTTTGACTAAAAAATGCGGGTATCGCCCCACTTTCCCGCATTTTTCATCCGATATAGAAATTTTATCGCTATATTTGGCAGATTTCAAAACCAATTCGTTGTCAATGATAATAACTCCCGAATCCTTCAATCTGTTTCTTATCGTCATGGCCGTCACAGCCGTAGTGGTGTTCATTGCGCTTCACTTTGTGGAGGCGGGTTACGGCATGATGTACAATCGCCGCTGGGGAGCGACTGTCGACAACCGCATAGGCTGGGTGGCAATGGAGGCTCCCGTGTTCATCGCTATGCTACTGCTGTGGTGGTATTCGTCACGCCGGTTTGACACGGCACCGCTGGTGATGTTTCTCCTCTTTGAGCTTCATTACTTTCAGCGTTCATTCATTTTCCCGTTGCTGATAAACGGCAAGGGGCGTATGCCGCTTTCAATCATCGCCATGGGAATAACATTCAATGTACTTAACGCACTGATGCAGGGCGGCTGGATATTCTACATCTCCCCGGCCGACCGCTATCCCGACTCATGGCTTCTCACGCCTCAATTCATCATAGGCACGATAATATTCTTTGCCGGAATGGCTATAAATATCCACAGTGACTATATAATACGACATCTGCGTTCACCCGGCGACACGGCCCACTACATACCTCGCGGCGGAATGTTCCGTTACGTGTCATCGGCCAACTATTTCGGTGAAGTTGTGGAATGGACCGGATTTGCCATCCTCACCTGGTCATGGGCCGGAGCCGTATTCGCATTGTGGACATTTGCCAACCTTGCACCTCGCGCGGGAAAAATCAACCGCCGTTATGCCTCGGAATTCGGCACCCGGTTCACCTCGCTGAAACTTAAACGCATCATCCCCTTCATATACTAATCCACCACCTGAACATGGAAACGAAAAAGGAATCAATACTATTCACTCCGGCCAATATAGGCCCCGTCACATTGCGCAACCGCACCATACGCTCGGCGGCATTCGAGGGCATGTGCCCCGGAAACAGTCCGTCGCAGCAACTCAAGGACTATCACCTTTCGGTGGCCGAAGGCGGAGTAGGCATGACCACCCTGGCCTACGCCTCGGTGACGCGTAACGGACTCTCGTTTCCGCGCCAACTGTGGATGCGTCCCGAAATAGTGCCTGCGTTGCGCGACATAACCGATGCAATCCATGCCACGGGAGCAAAGGCTTCGATACAGCTCGGCCATTGCGGAAACATGTCACACAAGTCGACAGCGGGAGAAACGCCTATATCAGCCTCGGGACGATTCAACATATACTCGCCCACCCCTGTGCGCAAGATGCGCGAGGACGAAATTATAGCCATGAGCCGGTCATTCGGCGACGCCGTGCGTCTGGCACGTGACAGCGGCATGGACTGCGTGGAGATTCACGCCGGACACGGTTACCTAATAAGCCAGTTTCTCTCGCCCTACACCAATCACCGACGCGATCGCTGGGGCGGTTCGCTCGACAATCGCATGCGATTTATGCGCATGTGCCTTGAAGAGGTCATGAAAGCCGCAGGAAGCGACATGGGCGTAGTGGTCAAGACCAATATGCGTGACGGATTCAAGGGCGGCATGGAGATTGACGACGCCCTTACCGTGGCACACGAAATCGAACGCGCGGGCGTCCATGCCATAGTGCTTAGCGGCGGATTTGTCAGCAAAGCCCCCATGTATGTGATGAGAGGCGAGATGCCCATACAGGCACTCACGCATTATATGGACTGCTGGTGGCTGAAGTATGGCGTAAGGGCATTCGGGAAGATGATGATACCCACCGTGCCCTATAGCGAAACCTACTTCCTCGATGATGCCAAGCTGTTCAGGAACGAGCTGAAACTTCCGCTCATATATGTAGGCGGTTGCTCAACCCGCACAGGCATCGAGCGAGTGCTCGACGAAGGCTTTGAGTTTGTGCAAATGGCAAGGGCTCTCCTCACCATGCCCGACTTCGTAAACCGAATGCGTGACGAAGGCATTGAATCATCGGGATGCGAGCACATCAACTACTGCATAGGACGAATGTACACGCTTGAGATGGCATGTCACAAGTGCGTGAAGGACCTCCCTCGCTCACTGTGCCGTGAAATCGAGCAGATTAAAGCCCGACAGAAGCAATGAACCGCGAAAAACGACTTAGAGGGTGCTGGGCCATTGTCACCGGCGCATCGTCGGGCATAGGGCTGGAATTTTCGCGACGGCTCGCCTCATTAGGATGCAATGTCGTCATGATAAGCAATCAGGACACCCTTGAAAAGTGTGCCACCGATTTAGGAGTACTCTATAATGTCAAGGCTCTCCCGTTATATCTCGACCTCACCGACAGTAATGCCGTAGCCTCAATAACGGAGTTTCTTGACAGGCGTGACATCACCCCTCGGCTGCTGATCAACAATGCCGGAATATTTGATTTCAAGGCGGTGAACGACCTTTCGGAAAGCCGCATCAACCTCTATGTCGACCTGCATGTGCGCTCGCTAACGCATCTCAGCCGCACCATAGCACAACGCATGAGCAGTAACGGAGTGAAAGGCTACATCCTCAACATGTCGTCGATGTCGTGCTGGATGCCTATGCCGGGCATAGCCCTCTATTCGGCCACAAAGGCATATATACGCGCCTTCTCACGGGCACTGCGCATCGAGGTTAAGGAACTTGGCGTATCGGTAACGGTAGCCTGTCCAGGAGGCATTGCCACCAATTTGTTCGGACTGCCGCCCAAACTTCAGCGCCTTGGGGTGAAACTGCATGCGCTCGACACTCCGCAACGATTTGTAAAAAAGGCATTGCGACGCACCTTGCAAGGCCGTGCCCAATACATAAACGGAGGCCTCAACCGCATGGCAATCGTAACGGTAGCCTCACTACCCGAATGGGCGCGATTAATAATAAAAACACGTTTACTCGATCGCATCAACCAATGAACAACAATCCTGTACACATAGTAACGGGAGCCACAGGCGGCATAGGAAGCGCAATTGTCGACCGACTTATCGAGTCGGGAGTGTCGCACATTGTCCTCGCTTGTCGCAATCAAGACCGCGCCAAGGCGATGATTGACCGCCTGTCGCCTTGCAACGTGACGCTCACGGCAATGCAGCTCGACCTCGAGTCATTTGACTCGGTAATCAATTTCGTCATGTCGATAAGGGAGCGTGACATGGCCGTCGACACCATTTTCAACAATGCCGGTACAATGCCCGGAACAATGAAGCTCACTGCCGACGGATATGAATCGGCCACCCAGACCAACTTCCTCTCCACGGCACTGCTGACACAGATGTTGCTGCCGCGAATAGTCAACGGCGGCGCCATCGTGTTTACCACATCCATGACACGACACATTGCGAAACTCCGAACCGACTGGAAGCAACACGCCATAACCCATCACCACCGATTCACGACCTACGGACGCAGCAAACTCATGCTCACGCACTATGCACTCGACCTCGCGTGTGAACTTGCACCACGCGGCATCCGCGTAAACTGCTCCGACCCGGGAATCGTCGATTCGGGCATAATAACGCTCGGCAACCCTGTAGTCGACAAGTTGAGCGACAAGTTTTTCCGCCCCTTGATATCAACTCCCGCCCAGGGAGCCGCACCGGCCATTAATGCGGCCAACTCCCAATTGACAGGACAAATATTCACGCTCAATCACTGCACCCCGATACCCGAAAGCTATCTCCGCGATCCGCTTCACTCAATTGCTTCGGAAGCCGTCAACGACGCCCTTGCCATATCGACTTCAGAGGCTATGCAGTAATGTCCAAATGTGAAAAAACAGAAATAAAAATGGAAAGTGCGGCTATCGACAGAATCAATCCACAATAGCTCACACTTCCACCCAAAACCTTTTTTAACCTTAAAAACTAACTACCTTTAGAAACTCGGATAACCGGGATTCTGTGTATATTTACCTAATGAAAAATTATATTGTGCAACGGGAATGGGATAGTACTCCTCGCCATCGTCAAACTTGGCATCCTGATAGTAGATGCGGTTGTCCTTCTCGGCGTTGAAGTAAGCAGTCATCACCTGCTTGGCAACACCCCATCTCACGAGGTCGAAGTAACGCTCGCCCTCAAGAGCCTTTTCAAGACGCATCTCGGTGCGGAGAGCCTTGCGAGCATACTCCTGATTCCATCCTGCCGCGGGGTAAAGCCCTATCTTATAGTTGGCGGCATCCTTCGACGGGTCGTTGAAGTCCTTAACATAGGCGCTGCTCTTGGCGCGCTGACGGATGCGGTTGATTATGTTACGTGCCTGCTCAAGGTCCTCGCCTATCTCTATCAAAGCTTCAGCCTTGTAAAGAAGCATGTCGGCGTAACGGATTATCTGCCAGTTGAGCTGCGAAGCTCCCCAAGGCCAACCCTGATACATGTCGGATGACTCGGGCGATACCCAGAAACGTTTTGCGCAATTATGTCCGTAGACTCCGCGGTCACGCACCCATGACTGGCAGGGAGTGTTGCGATAGGTCTTGTAGGTGATTGTCGGACGACCGGTCACAAAGTCAAGACGGGGATCGACATTGGGTTCGGTGTTGCCGAGTGTCTGATGCTCATCGTCGATGAATGTCACAACACCGTAGTCAGGACGCGACTGGTAGTCAAACACGGGAAGTCCGGCATCATCGGTCTGATAAGCATTTATCAGGTCCTGCGAGGGGAGGAAGAATCCGTCACCATGATAGGGGCTGTTGCCGCCGGGTGAGTTAAGCAGGTTGCTCCAATTGACGCGTCCGGCATCGCCAGAACCGTCATTCATCGAATACTGCACGGCAAACACCGATTCAGCACCATTCTCATTGGCAACCAGGTCAAGACCCTGGAAATCGGGAAGCAGGTCGTAACCCGACAAGCGGTCGACAAGTTCAACCACCTCCTTTAGAAGGCCCTTGTTGATATTGACTACGGCATGAGTCTGTGCATCCTGCTCATAAGCCTGATAGAGCTTTACCTTGGCTGCATAGGCAAGCGCGATATTGCGATTGATGCGGCCCACCTCATCCTGACGTTCGGGAAGGTCGTTGGCAGCTTCAAGAAGCTCCTTGGCTATTCGGTCGAGATGCTGTTCGCGGGTAAACTCGTCATTACGTACATTGACATACTCGGTTTCAGGGAGATTCTCATCCATGTAGGGAACCTTATTGAAGAGGCGCACAAGTTCAAAGTAGAAGTGTGAACGCAGCACCTTCATCTCGGCTATGCGTGATTTCTTGACAGGCACATCATTTTCATCGGCTTTGTTGAGAACTCTTAGAGCCGCGTTACAGCGTGATATCTGGCTGTAGAGGTTAAACCACTTTCCGTCAAGATTACCGTTGTTGCTCTGTACCTGGAATGTTTCCATGGCATGGATATCTCACAGGTCGCCTTCACCGCCACCGCCTTTATAGGCATTGTCGGCGCGAACTTCACCGAAACTCCAGTTGGTGGTAGGTCTTACCCAGGGATCGCCCTGCTCATTGGTAAAACCCGATAGTGAGGCATAGGCTGAGTTTACCAGCAAATCTATGGCATCGGTCGAATTCATCACACCGTCCGAAAGGCTGCCCTGAGGCTTGTTTTCAAGGAAGTCATCGCTACAGCCCACGAGCATTGCGGCACATCCGAGAGTCAGTAATATATTTTGTATTTTCATTTTATTAAAAATTTAATGGTGTTGTTGTGTTGTTTTTATTATCAGAAACCGAATTGTATACCCACAGTGTATTGACGGGGCAATGCGTAGGGATAACCGAGTCCTTCGGGATCGGCACCCGAGTAGTTGGTGATGGTGAACAGATTCTGTGCCTGAAGATATATTCGTGCATTCGACAGCTTAAGCTTGCTGCGCAACGAGGCGGGGAGCGAATAACCTACGGTAAGTGTCTTCATGCGCAGGAACGAACCGTTTTCGATGTGAAATTCCGAAACCTCATGCTCGTTGTTGTTATTGTCGGTCGTAGGAGCCGGAGTGTCACAATTGTAGTAACCGGTCAAGAGATAGTTGTCGTAAGCCTTGGTGGCATCAAGCAAGCGGGTGCCGTGATTACCGTTCCAGCACTGGAACAAATCGGTATAGTACTTCGAGTTGTTGAATGCGTCACGTATAATTGATGTAAAGAACATGCTCAAGTCAAAGCCTTTCCAGTTGGCGGCGAGATTAAGTCCGAACTGAGCCTTGGGAAGGTCACATCCGAGCCATGTGCGGTCATTGTAATTTATCTTGCCGTCACCGTCGGCATCGACATATTTCACACGACCCACTGCCGGGTGTCCGAACTCTACCTGATAACGGTTGCAGTATTCATCAACCTCTTCCTGAGAGCGGAAAACACCGTCGGTCTTGAATCCCATCCATGAACCGAGCGACTGTCCCACAAGTGAGTGTCCGGCATAACCTCCGCCGTAGGAATAGTAGATGTCGTCGAGCAGGTCGGTCACCTCATTCTTCTGAACCGTGAAATTGAATCCTACCTCGTAGCTGAAGTCACGATTCACATTGGTGCGCCAGGTGATTTGTCCCTCAAAGCCTCGGTTGACCATCTCACCGCCGTTATACCAGCAGTAACCGCCTTCACCTATGGTTGCTATATAGGGTTTCTCAACAAGCATATCCTTGGTTTCCTTGTGGAAATAATCGAGCGAAACGATGAGTCGGTTGTTGAAGAATCCTGCATCGATACCGAAATTGGTCTGATAGGTCTTTTCCCATTTAAGGTCGGGATTGGTGGTGCGTATACGGAACGCTCCGGGTGACAATGTAGTGCCGTCGCCGTTCATGTTATAGGAACCACGGTCAAGGCTCATGAGATATTTGGCATAGAATGCTTCATTGTCGATGAGGTCGTTACCGTTGATACCCCATGATCCGCGAATCTTCAGGTCGGAAAGCCAGCTGCTTGTCGACTCCATGAAGCTCTCCTGCGATATGCGCCATCCTGCCGAGAACGAGGGGAACCAGTCGTAGTTGTGATCCTTGGAGAGGCGTGACGATGCGTCACGGCGTATAGTGAACGATGCAAGGTACTTGTTGTCGTAGGTATAGTTCAACTTTCCGAATCCCGAGAACATCGAGTAGTTGGAAGCACCGGCACCCACATTCTTGTTGGCCGTCACGTTGCCGAGGTATATGTAGTTGGGATCCTCTATCTCCAGTCCCGTACCGTAACCGAAGAAACTTTCGTTGTGATACTTCTTCGACTCTACGCCGGCAAGAGCCATGATTGAGTTCTTGCCCAGGTCGATGTTGTACTGAGCGGTGTTGGTCCACACCCAGTCGACATTCTTTGCTGTTGACTGAGTAAGCTTATTGACATCGTCACGAAGCCACTTGGGCTCAAATGTCTTGTTGGTTTCGTTATAGTAGTTGACACCGAAGTTGGTCTTTACTATAAGGTTCTTTATAGGCTCAATCTGAAGATATGCGTTACCGAACACTCGCCAGTATTCATGATTGTTGGACTTGTTATTGTTAATAAGACGCATCATGTTGGGTGCGTCACCCAATATATCGTTTATCTGGTCAACATACACACCCTCGGCATCATAGACAGCCTTGGCAGGATGCTGCTTAACGGCATTCTCCTCAGCGCCGTCGGGCATGTAGTGGGCTTTCCACCAGTTCACGGCTACATTACCTCCAGCCTTCAGGCGATTGCCAAGGAATCCGTAATCGGAGCTGAATCGGGTGTTGATGCGCTGAAAGTCGGAACCTTTCACGATACCGTCATGATCGAGCCAGCTTAGCGAGAGTGACGACGAGCCGTTTTCCGAGCCCTTTGAAAGACCGATGCTGTAAGTCTGCATTAGGGCAGTGCGGTGAATCTCCTTCTCCCAGTCGGTCGATTGGGGAAGCACATCGACACCGTTGAGATTCTTGTAGGTCTGCAACACCGGGGTGGCTCCGTTGCCGTATACGGCCGATGACGGAGTGGCTCCGTTATGTGCATATTTATAAGCCGACCAATATACTTCGCCCCACTGATAGGCGTCGAGCAGGTCAAGACCGCTGTTGTAGGTCTGCATTGTCAACGTAGCATCGAATGTCACGCGCGCCTCGCCCGACTTTGCCCGCTTGGTGGTTATGATGATAACACCGTTGGCAGCCTGGGCACCGTAGATTGAAGCCGAAGCGGCATCCTTCAACACCTGTATCGACTCGACATCGTTGCTGCTGAGTATTGTTCCGGGATTTTCACGCGTCATCACACCGTCGATTACATACAACGGGCCGTTGGCATCGCCTCGGAATGATGAAGCTCCACGTATTGATGTTCCTGTACTGAGTCCGCCGGGAGTACCGTCGGTGGTGATGGTCATACCTGCCACACGGCCTTGGAGCGACTGAATGACATTGCCGGTGGGCGTATCGGCTACATCCTTCATCTTGACAACCGACACCGAACCGGTGAGGTCGGATTTCTTTTCCGAAGAGTAACCCACCACAACCACTTCATCAAGAGTTTCAGTGTCCTCTTCAAGAATAATCGTCATCTCAGGCTCGGCTTTCACGGTCTTGGGCTTAAAGCCGATATAAGAAACGGTAAGGCTGGAACCCTCGGGAACAATCATGGTGAAGTTTCCGTCAAAGTCGGTTGCCGCACCATTTACTCCCTTTACATCTGAAATCACGCTTGCACCTATAAGAGGTTCGGAATCGGTTGCCGAAACCACCGTTCCATGCACTGTGATGCTCTGTGCTTGTACTGCGATTGCTACTATGAGCAAAAATGTACTTAGAATTATTCTTTTCATGTTATATTTAGATTGGTTTGTTATTTCCGACACAAAGTTATGGCCAAGAGGCTGCAAAGGCATATAATCGATGTTGCACAGGCTATGAAATTTGATTCATTGCACGATTATTGATAGATAAAGCATCATTTTTCACATCGCTCATCCCTTTTTGCACAAAACACACCCTTCAACTGTGGTGAAAGGCGTGTTTTATGTTATGTGTCGGTTGTAATCTCTATTTTTTAAATGCTATGCGTTCTCTAAGTTCGGTCGGTGTTTCATCGAATGCTTCCCTGTAGCATCTCGTGAAATAGGCCGGGGAGGAGAATCCCACTTCATAGGCAATCTCGCCTATAGTCTTTTCGGTTGTGGTGAGCATTTCACGAGCCTGTTTCAAGCGCAGGTTACGCAACAGCTCCACGGGCGAATAGTTGGTAAGTGCCTTTATCTTGCGATAGAATTGCGACCGTCCCAGTCCCATCATCGAAGCCAGAGTGTCGACATTCAAGTCGGGATTTCCCATCTCCTTTTTCATTATGTCGAGAACCTTGGAATAGAACTCGCTGTCGACATCGTTTACAAGCACTGACGCATTGCGCTCCTTTGCCGTTACATCACCGCCGCCATTGGACGACCACAGATTCTTGATGCGCTTGCGGTTCTCTATAAGGTTACGACATCGCGACTTAAGCACCGCGCTGTTAAACGGCTTTGACAGGTATCCGTCGGCACCGCTGTCGTAGCCTCGCGCCCTCTGTTCATCCATAGAGCATGCCGTGAGCATCAACACCGGAATGTGGGATGTCGACACCTCATCCTTGATGATGCGACAACACTCAAGACCGTCCATGACAGGCATCATGACATCGCATATTATCAAATCGGGCACATATTTTGCGGCTAACCTCACACCTTCACGACCGTCGGGAGCCGTGACGATGTTATATTCATCCTTCAACAACTCGCCTATCATGCGGCGTATGTCGTCATTGTCGTCAATCACAAGAAGCAGCGGAAGCTCAGTGCCGGCGGTTGTCCTGTCGACCTCTTCCAGCCGGTCAAGCTCGGCATTGACATCGGCTTTGGTTATGAGATTGTCGGTATCGGCCGGCATGCACTCCTCAACATGGACCACAGGTAATGTCACGGTAAATTTCGAGCCAACTCCAAGAGTGCTTTCCACTGCTATTGAACCTCCGTGAAGCTCCACAAAGGCCTTGGCCAATGACAATCCTATGCCCGATCCGTTGGGATGTATCTTGTCGACCTGATAGAATCGGTCGAATATATTGTTAATGTCGTCGGCTCCTATACCCTGCCCTGTGTCCTCGATTGAGAAGCGAAGGTTGTCGCCATCCAATCCGCAGCTGAATTTTATCGAACCGTTGTCGGGCGTGTACTTGAAGGCATTCGACATAAGGTTGAAAAACACTCTCTCGATCTTTTCGGCATCGACGGCCAACGTAAAATCCTTGTCAAGCGTCACATCGACGGTAAGTGTTATGTCACGCTTGCGTGCTATGGAGTTGAACGACTCGGCCCACTCCCTGACAAGGGTGCCAAACTTCGATTCAACAAGATTAAGGTTGAGTTTGCCGTTCTCATACTTGCGGAAATCAAGAATCTGATTGATCAACCGCTTCAGAATCTTCACATTCTTATTGGCTATCTTCATCAACATGCTCTGTTGCGGAGTAAGGTTGTCGGCAACGGCAAGTTGCTCCACCGGCTCGGCAATAAGCGTGAGCGGAGTTCTCAAGTCATGTGACACATTGGTAAAAAACACCAGTTTTGATTGTGTCGCGGCATTGAGCTGCTCATTGAGTTCGCGCTGAGTGTCACGCTGCTCCTCAAGTATCTTGTTTTGGCTCATCAACACATTCTGATGCTTTTTACGCTGCCAGAAAGCCCTAAGAACCAGGAACAATACTCCGAAGAGGAGCAACAATATTATTATCATTGCATAGAACAGCGATGTCTGCGCCGAATGACGGTTCCAATAGTCGTCGACCTGCGACTTCAGATACTTTATCTTGGATGTTTCTTCCATAAGTGACTCGTTCTGCAACAACAGGATGTCGGCATTTGACAAGTCGACAGCCGACGACAACGGCAGAATCTTTTCCCTTTCGTAGGGACGGCCGTTCAATATGTTCAGAGCCGTGCGTATAATTCTGTAGCCTTCGGTTGGATATAGAAACGTTGCATCGATCACCGAATCGGCAACAGCCTTTATGCCTATTTCGGGAGCTGCATCTATACCTATTATTCTTATATCCTTGCCATGCTTACGCGCAACATCCGATGCAGCTATGGCCATACGGTCATTGTGAGCATAAATCAGGTCTACATCCTCATATATATTAAGAAGTGAATCAACCTTTATGGCTGCATCCTCATAATTCCAGTTACCATAGGCCGATGCGATGATGTTCATTCCCTTCAGCTCAGCCTCCTTGGCAAATCCTTCATGACGCCCCACCGCCGGAGTGGAACCGGCAAGACCGTGTATCTCGATTACATTTCCACCGTCGGGGAGCAGATGACGGGCATAATCGGCCGCCGACTTTCCTATCCCTACATTGTCGACGCCCTGATAGGCGGTGTAGCTGTCGCCGTTTATATTACGGTCAAATACAATGACGGGTATTCCCGCATCATACACCTCCTCGATGACCGGCGTTATGGCATCGGCCTCATTGGGAGCGGCGATGATTATGTCGAAACCGTTATCAGCAAAATAGCGTATGTCGGCAATCTGCTTTTCATTGCTGTCATCGGCCGAGCGTATTTCAACCGTAGCCTCGGGATGAAACATAATCTCGCGTTGAATCTCCTCGTTCATCTTGGTGCGCCAGTCATCATTGCTGCATTGCGAAACACCTATGCGATATTTGGTTTCCTCCTTACATGATTGAAACACCGACAACATTATCACAATAAATATAATGTGACAAATTTTTCTATGCATATTATTTTACAGGTTTAACTATGGTATCTTTTTTCCATTCGCTGCAAAAATAAATATAATATTATGAAAAACAGTGCTTTTGATTATAAATATCGAGCAATGCAACATTTGTATAATATTATGGGTAATTTTTAATAACGCGTGACATCCTTATATATTAGTTTTGCATTGTGAAATCCAATCAAACAAAACAACCTCAAAAAAAGATAACATGAAAATAATCGCAAAAGCAGTCATGTCATTAGTTGCAATGTCACTCTCAGCTGCAACGATCACGGCCCTTGCATCGGAGCCGGGTATTAAAATCGAACATCTCGGCACCAACAACACGATTGTTCGCGTCGACAGCGACAGCAAATATCTGCTGCTTCCCGTGCAGGAGTCAATCGACGATGCTACAGTGAAGATAATAGTTGACGGAAAGCTCGAACGCACACTGGCCGTGCGCATGGCCAAGTCCAAAGTGGACTACACCGTGCCTCTCGACCTCACTCCTTATAAAGGACACGACCTCATCCTTGATGTCGTTACCTCACAAAGCCGCTCATCGGTAAGAGAGGCAAAAGATGACGCCTGCTGGAACAACATTGCATTTGCCGACACCATCGACACAACAAACCGTGAGAAATATCGCCCGATATATCATCACACACCCATCTACGGATGGATGAACGACCCCAACGGAATGGTCTACAAGGACGGTGTGTGGCACCTGTGCTACCAGTGGAATCCCTACGGCTCGAAATGGCAGAATCTATCATGGGGACAATCGACAAGCCGTGACCTCATACACTGGGATCATCAGTTGAACCCCGCAGTGGAGCCCGACGGACTCGGCATGATATTCAGCGGAAGCTCGGCAATAGACACAGCCAACAGCGCCGGATTTGGCAAAGACGCAATCGTGACAATGTACACTTCAGCCGGAACAAGCCAGATACAAAGCCTGGCATGGAGCGATGACAACGGCGCAACCTATAACAAATATCCCGGCAATCCCGTAATCACCCTTGAAAGCGAAGCCCGCGACCCAAATATGTTCTGGAACGACGAAACCAAACTGTGGACATTGGTACTCGCCCATGCGCTCGACCACGAAATGCTCATATTCACTTCACCCGACATGAAGGAGTGGACTCTTAAGAGTGCCTTCGGTAAAGGACTCGGCTCACAGGACGGTGTGTGGGAATGTCCCGACCTTTTTGAACTTCCCGTTGAAGGAAGCGACGAGAGCAAGTGGGTTCTCCTGTGTAACATCAATCCGGGCGGCCCCTTTGGTGGAAGCGCGACACAGTACTTCATAGGCGACTTTGACGGAACCACATTCGCCCCCGACCGTGACGCATCGGGTAACGTGCCTACAAAGTGGATGGACTACGGTAAGGATCACTACGCAACCGTAAGCTTCAGCAACGCTCCCGACAACCGACGCACTGTAATAGGATGGATGAGCAACTGGCAATATGCAGCCGAAGTGCCCACTATGCAGTTCCGCAGCGCCAACACGCTTCCACGTGAGGTGGGACTGTTCAAAGGCAATGACGGACAGATCTACGCCTCATCGGCACCCTCGCCCGAACTGCTGTCGCTTCGCGGAAAAGCCGTAACCGATGTCAAGAGCATCAAGGCCGGCACTAAGGCTCGCAACTACAACCTGCCTTCGGTCAACGACGGAGCATGTGAAATAGTAATGGACATTGAACCGGGACGCACATCCGATGTAACCCTGACGCTATCCAACCACAAAGGCGAAAAAGTGATGATGGCCTACAATCCGGTCGAAGAAACAATGTCGTTTGACCGTCGTGAAAGCGGAGTCACCGATTTCAGTCAGGATTTCCCCGCCGTCACCGTATCACCCACCTTCGGCAAAGACTCTCGATTGAGCCTGCGCATATTCATCGACCGCTCAAGCATCGAGGTTTTCGGAAATGACGGACGATTTGTAATGACCAATCTCGTATTCCCCACAACTCCCTACACTACCCTCTCCCTATCGGCCGACAACGGCAAAGCCAAAATAAATAATCTCAAAATTTACACAATAAAATAACCCATGGACACCACCCAATCACTATCGACAGCTAAACGCAGCTCATTGATGCAGATAGCACCCGTAATGCTCTGCTTCTTTGCAATGGGCTTCGTAGACCTCGTGGGAACTGCATCAAACTACGTGCAAAAGGATCTCGGACTCACCGACTCGCAAGCCAATCTGTTCCCGTCGCTCGTATTCTTCTGGTTCCTCATATTTTCGGTGCCTACAGGCATGCTCATGAACCGTATAGGACGAAAGAAGACTGTGCTCATCTCCCTCGCCGTAACAGCCTGCTCGCTCATATTGCCGCTTACAGGCGACGGTTACATGACAATGCTCGCCGCTTTTTCACTGCTTGGAATAGGCAATGCCATTATGCAGACATCTTTGAACCCGCTCGTAACCAACCTCATCAGCAGCGACAAACTGGCTTCAACCCTTACATTCGGACAGTTTGTAAAGGCCATCGCCTCGTTTCTCGCACCAATCCTTGCCGCCTGGGGAGCAACAACCTATCTGCCTACATTCGGTCTGGGATGGCGTGCACTGTTTGCTATCTATGCAGTGATAAGCTTCCTCTCAATATCGGTGCTCGGTGCAACTCCCATCGAGGAGGAGCGTCCCGACAAGACATCGGGCATAGGTGCCTGCCTTAAGCTTCTGGGCCGTCCCTTCATCCTGCTCTGCTTCCTCGGCATAATGTGTCACGTGGGAATCGATGTGGGCACCAACACCACCGCTCCCAAAATAATCATGGAGCGACTCGGACTTCCGCTCGAAGAGGCCGGATTTGCAACAAGCATCTACTTCATATTCCGTACGGCAGGTTGCTTCCTCGGAGCATTCATACTCCGCTCGGTTCCGGCAAAACGCTTCTTCGCGCTAAGCGTGATCATGATGATAGTAGCAATGGGAATACTGATGAGCTGCGACACGCTCTATACCATATATGCAGGCATAGCCATGATAGGGTTAGGTAACTCCAACGTGTTCTCAATCATCTTCGCACAGGCTCTGAATTCATCGCCCGATGAGAAAAACGAAGTGTCGGGACTCATGATTATGGGACTATTCGGAGGTACGGTATTCCCCCTCGCAATGGGATATGCAGCCGACACTGCCGGACAGAACGGCGCCGTAGCGGTAATGGCCGCTGGTGTAATATATCTGCTCTATTACACTCTTAAAATCAAGAAATAATACATTTATAAAGAACTTAAACAATAACAATCATGAATGACATAGTAGTGGGAATGGGAGAAGCCCTGTGGGATGTACTTCCCGAAGGTAAGAAAATAGGCGGCGCTCCCGCAAACTTCGCCTATCACGTATCGCAATTCGGCCTTGAAAGCTGTGCTATAAGCGCAGTGGGAAATGACGCTCTCGGCACCGAACTGCTTGAGAATTTCAACCGAAAAGGCGTAAATTACCTTATAGAAAATGTGCCTTATCCCACAGGAACGGTACAGGTCGAAATCGACCAGGCCGGCATTCCGCAATATGAGATAAAGGAGAATGTGGCTTGGGACAACATCCCCTACACTGCCCGACTTGAAGCTCTCGCCGAACGCACACGCGCCGTATGCTTCGGTTCATTGGCCCAACGAAACGTAGTGTCACGCAACACTATCAACCGATTTCTCGACGCAATGCCCCAGGACGACGGCCGACTGATAGTTTTTGATGTAAATCTGCGCCAGGGATTCTACAACAAGGAGATTCTGTGCAACTCAATGATGCGCTGCAACATTCTCAAGATTAACGACGAGGAACTTGTGATCGTGAGCCGTATGTTCGGTTATCCAGGCATCGACCTTCAGGACAAGTGCTGGATACTTCTTGGCAAATACAACCTGAAAATGCTTATTCTCACTTGCGGCATAAACGGAAGTTATGTTTTTACACCCGGAAATGTATCGTTCCAGCCAACTCCCAAGGTAGAAGTAGCCGACACGGTAGGAGCCGGTGACTCTTTCACAGCCGCTTTCATCGCCAACATCCTTAAGGGAAAATCGGTAATCGAAGCTCACAAGAAGGCAGTCGACACATCGGCCTATGTCTGCACTCAGCAGGGTGCCATGCCGGTGCTTCCCGCCTACATAACCGAATAAATCCATTGCAACTAACTCTACTCTTTTACAGGGGATGTGTCAACCATGATACATCCCCTTCTTTTTTAATTCATAAAAATTTAATAAACCGTTGAGGGAGGCTCTATGTTTAAAGATAGACGGGTTACGTTAAATTAACGCTAAACAGTAATCGCGTGTATTTTGGATTTTTATGAAAGAATTATTGATTATAGTAGGTCTTATTCTGCTCAATGGATTATTTTCGATGTCGGAAACCGCTCTTATTTCAGCGCGTAAATCACGACTGTCGCAGGAGAGCAAGCGTGGCAACCGTGCCGCACGCACAGCTCTCGAAATAGCCAATGACCCCGACTGTTTTCTGTCTACAATTCAGATAGGCATAACACTTATAGGCATTCTCACCGGTCTATACTCAGGCGCTACATTTGCAAATACATTTGCCGACATCCTCGTCAAGTGGGGAGTGGCTCCCGCCTACTCCGATGAAATAGCACAGGTGACGATAGTTATTGTTGTCACCTATCTCTCAATCGTTGTGGGCGAACTTGTGCCTAAGCGCATCGCGCTTAATTCAGCCGACACTGTGGCAAAAATTGTGGCCCGACCAATGAAGCTGCTGTCAAAGATTACAATGCCGATAGTGTGGTTGCTTTCGGTGTCGACCAACCTTATAGTGAGGCTGCTTAACCTGCGAGGCGATGAAAACAAGACCACCGAAGGCGATGTGAAACAGATAATCGAAAACGGAGCCGCATCGGGCGAAGTCAAGGAGGTTGAAAAGGACATCATGACACGTGCTCTCGTGCTTGGCGACCAGCGCGTGGCATCGATCATGACATGCCGCAAGGACATCGTAACGCTCGACATCGACATGTCTATTGACGACATAAAGCGCAGCATAGCCTCAGAACTTCACGACACCTACCCCGTTCTCGACGATAATCACGAGGAAATAAAGGGCACCGTATCGCTGAAGGATCTCATACTCACCCTCGACAGCCCTGACTTCGAGCTTAACAAGGTGTTGTCGCCAGGCACGTTCATTCCCGAAAGCATGAATGTATATGACGCTCTTGAGCGACTTAAAAATGAGCATGTACACTGCCTTATTGTGTGCGACGAGTTTGGCACGATGCAGGGTGTGGTGACATTGAACGACATCCTCGACGGACTGGTAGGATGCTGCGACACTCCGGCATCGGGGCCCTATATATTACCGATGGACGACGGCAAGAGCTATCTTGTCGACGCACGCTGCCCGGTTTATGACTTCCTCAACTATTTTGACCGCGGCGACCTCTATCAGCCTGCCAATTATGCGTCAATAGGCGGACTTATTCTTGAAAACACACGCAAAATACCCGTTGAGGGCGAAAACATAAAGTGGAACGACTTCCTGTTTAAAGTCGTCGACATGGACAAAGCCCATATCGACAAACTGCTTGTGACAATAACGAAGGACGCACAATAACGCCCCGCCAAGAGAGGCATCATTGTGCGTTGACTCAAAATAGTTTATCATTAAGAGCCGGTACGACAATAAATGTTAACGGCAGGGCGGTCAATTGTTGAGTGATTTTCTTTAGCTCTTGAGGGAGCGATGGAACCCCATCGCTCCCTCAAGAGCTAAAGAAAAGCGCCAACGAGTGGCCGAGGCGAAGGTAACTTTCGTCCCATCAAATAAATATTAGGGGTATAATGTAATCGTCAGTCAGCAGTACCGGAGCATGAAAAGTATCGCGGCAAGATATGTCATTGCCCGAGCTGAAGACAGGTATCGCTCATAGTTCCGGCATAGTCGCCGATAGTTTTCGAGCCAATAATTTGTGCGTTCCACCACCCAACGGCCTGAAAGCGGGCGAAATTCAGCTGTACCGAAATTCGATTTCACACATTCGATAATGCAGTCCTCAAGCCTGGAATCAACGCCACAGTATCCTTTATCAGCCTTGACCATTCCATGGAAGCCTGACAAAAACTTACGGATGCGCTTCCGTCGGCAATGCTTAAACTTTATTTTCATGGAGCCAATGATTTATGTTCGGATGTACACGACTGACAAACAGACCAAAAAGCGCCCGCAATATGCAACCCTGCCGTTAATATTTATTGTCGAACCGGCTCTAATATCACTGAGCGCGATTCAACTTCAGCGCAATCGTGAAACTTTCGGTATCATTGATCCAAAGCGAGCCGAGGTCGGCCAACTTGTTTATGCCCAATTCAGGCATTATCTCGGTCATCAACAGCTTAACAACTGGGTCATTGGGATCGGCGGCTATCATCTCGGCAAGCTTCTCGTCGAGCTTGTCAAGTGCGGGAATAAACGCCTTGACCACCGAATCTATCATTTTTTCATCCAATACCAGACTCATGCTGTTGTAATCGCTGCGCACTATCTGCAACGGAATTCCATTCTTATTCCAATATTCAAAATTCTCCATCAGCACGCTCACATCCACTCCGAGTTGAGCAAGCTTTTCAAGCAGCTGCTTCTCCATCTCAGGTAACGCGCCGTTGTTCAGGTCGGGATCTTCGCCGTTGTCTATGGCTATCTGTGCCATAATGTTTGGCATATAAGGTGTGACGCACAGATAATTGCCGGGTGAATACCAGAAAGCAAGATTTCGAGGCGACTCTTTCCAGTCATTGTTTACATGGATGTAACGCCCCTGCTGCTTGTCGATACCGCCCTCCATAAATGCCACCAGGTCAAAGCCGCTGCTATATAAAGCCGTTACGTTTCCATCGGGGGAAAATGTAACCGATTTCAGCATCTGATACACAATGTTGCCGGCAAGAAGACTTGCCATAGCCGACAATCGGGCATCCATTTCAACGCCACCGCTCTTCGTAACCCAGCTAACCTGTACGGGAGCATTAGCCATTCCTTCAGGAGTCAACGGCAGATAGTCGGCCAACACCCATGTTCCGGTAACATGGTTTTGAACATTATCGCCCAACACCGCTTTAAAATTCATGTCGGCTTTTCCCTGTGTCGTGACATTTCCTTCAACCGAAAGATTATAGATGACAAGCTTTTCGTCAGATTTCGATGACGGAAGCATACAGGGAGGAGTGTCAAGTGTAGTGGCTCCCGTGACATTAAACGAGCCGTCGGGCTGTTGAGCCATGTCAACATCCATCGTTACTTCAGGATAGCCCGGAAGCACATTCACAACATTAATCACACCCTTGGATGAGTTATCGGCCTTAAGCTGAACAGAACCGTAGGAACGCTCGCCGTTGAACGTTATCATTGCATCGGCACCGGTTATGGATCCCGAAGGCAGCTCCTCCCATGGAGCTTTATTGTCATCATCGCTACAACCGAATGTCGCCAGCATGGCCATCGACATTATAAACAAGAGAGATTTTTTCATAATTTGATAATACATTATAAAAGAGTTGTTACTTTTCTTTTAACAAATACTCCCGCCCTATTGATGGTTTAACTCATGTTAAATAGCACGTAACATAAAAAAGAGTGACCGATAAACGAGTTACCGGCCACTTTTCATCAGGGATTATATGGAATGTCAGTAAGAGTATGCTACGATGTAATTAGCGATAGTCATGAAATTGCTGCTGAAGTTTTTGACGTGCAAAGAATATGCGGCTCTTCACTGTTCCGAGAGGCAGATTCATCTTCTCGGCAATTTCATTATACTTGTATCCTGCAACATGCATTGAGAAGGGAACACGGTATTCGTCGCTGAATGAGTTGATGGCCTTGGTTATCTCCATGGCGGCAAATGATCCTTCGGGAGTCTGGAAACCTGAATCCTGGGGCAAGTTAAGATGATATAGATCCTCTGTCTTATCAACAACTGTTGATGAACGCACTACTTTGCGGTAGTTGTTGATAAAAATGTTACGCATAATAGTAAATACCCAACCTTTGAAATTGACATTGTCAACATACTTGTCTTCATTGTCGAGAGCCTTCAATGTAGTGTCCTGAAGCAGGTCGTAGGCATCGTCGTAATTGGATGTTAACATGTAAGCAAAATTCAATAGATTGCTCTGAAGGCTCAAAAGCTTGCCTTGAAATGTAGTAGAAGTTCCCATGATGAATTGTTTTTGTTAGTTTGGTTGTTTTATGTTTAAATTTGATGTTGCAAATATACAAATAATTTTAATAAGCAAAACATTTTTGTCAATTTTTTTCAAATATTTTACAAAATAATTTTAAATAAATATCTAATTTATTATTAATCAACTAATTAAATATAACATCATATTATTACAATGTTATTACATAGTTTACATTATATATTACATCATTGCAACAACAGTGTTACTAATACACTTATTTTGTAATGTCGTGAACTTTTTTCGGCCTTTTTTATTGTCACCCTTAATGTAGTTTAGCGTAATTTTTGAAGTGTAATTCTTACACTTCAAAAATTATGATGTTCACAAATGTAGATTGTAATGTAGATAAAGCTTGATAAATTAATAAGAGATTTTTACAACTAAATTTGCATCGTATTCACCCCTGATTGTATAACCGGATAATCGTAATTACAAAATAAGTTGTAATAATGATTTAACTTGATTATACACCTGTTTCAACATAGTTATCAAGAGTAATGGCGTAACATTTTTATTAACATTACATGTTATAAACCGTATGTTAATAACATTGTGATATCATTGGAAGATTGCAATGTAGCAGCATTTTATATGTAGATTATTTGTAGATTGTAGTTTCATAAGTTAATATGCAAGCATATACCTAAAAAGTTATCACAGTTATCAACATGCTTATATAATCTTACTTTGAAAGTTTTTTGAAAAAAATTTTTCAAAACAAAATAGAATAATAATGTTGACAAGAAAGTCGAGGGGGTGAATTGCTTTTCAAGTTCAGTACAGTGTTGTCATAGTGTGTCTACAAGATTGCATTGCCTATATATAAAGATGTACGTGTATAAAGTTATGTCCTAATCTTGCCTAATAATTAATAAGTTGTTACCTTTGCAAGCCATTCACATGGTGCTTATTCACATCTTACTATAATATTACTTATTTAGTATAGATTTATACTTATAATACATCAATCTATGACAATGAATGTCGATAAAGGCTATGTTGACTCTCCGGTTGACAAAGACATTGACTTGAAAGCTGAGATTCTTCGATTGAAGAAGGAGAAAGGTGCGGTCATTCTTGCCCACTATTACCAGAAAGGTGAAATACAGGATATCGCCGATTATATAGGCGACAGTCTTGCGCTTGCTCAGATAGCTTCGCGACTTACCGAACCGATTATCGTACTGTGCGGAGTCAACTTCATGGGTGAAACCGCCAAGATACTCTGTCCCGACAAGAAGGTGCTTATTCCCGACCTCAGTGCCGGCTGTTCGCTTGCCGACAGTTGCAAAGCCGATGAGTTTAAGAAATTCATAGATGATAATCCGGGACACACTGTAATAAGTTATGTGAATACATCGGCCGATGTAAAGGCTCTTACCGATGTGCTCGTGACATCGACCAATGCACGGCAGATAGTGGAGAGTTTTCCTGAGGACACTCCTATTATATTTGGTCCTGACCGTAATCTCGGAAACTATATAAATTCAGTAACGGGACGCAACATGAAGTTGTGGAACGGTGCATGTCACGTTCATGAACAGTTCTCGGTTGAGAAACTTGCAGAGTTGAAGCGTCAGTATCCCGATGCCAAGGTACTGGCTCATCCCGAATGTCCCGCTCCACTGCTCATCCTTGCCGATAAGGTGGGTTCTACGGCTGCTTTGCTTAATTATGCCGTAAAGAGCGACAACAAGGAGTTTATCGTGGCCACTGAAAGCGGCATACTTCATGAAATGAGGAAGCGCTGTCCCGACAAGATATTCATTCCCGCTCCTCCGGCCGATTCCACTTGTGCATGCAACGACTGCTCGTTTATGAAGCTCAACACAATGGAGAAGCTCTATAATTGTCTTAAATATGAGCAGCCTCAGGTTGAGGTTGACAGTGAGATAGCCGATAAGGCCCGTCGTCCCATAGAACGCATGCTTGAAATAAGCGAGAAACTGGGACTATAACATCATTAACCGAATAAAATAAAAAATCATTATATGGAATATAATCATAGAGATATAGAGAGCCGCTGGCAGCAGTATTGGAAAGAAAACAAGACTTATAAGACGGAGATCGACAATTCGCGTCCCAAGTTCTATGTGCTCGACATGTTCCCTTATCCTTCGGGAGCTGGATTGCACGTAGGCCATCCACTTGGTTACATAGCAAGTGACATCTTCTCGCGTTACAAGCGTCTTCAGGGTTACAATGTGCTTCATCCTATGGGATATGACGCTTACGGTCTTCCCGCTGAACAGTATGCCATACAGACGGGTCAGCATCCCGAGATAACCACAGTAAATAACATAGCACGTTATCGCAATCAGCTTGATAAAATAGGTTTCTGCTACGACTGGGATCGTGAAATCAAGACTTGTGACCCCGAGTACTATAAATGGACACAGTGGGCGTTCATGAAGATGTTTAACAGCTACTATGACACAAAGCTGGATAAGGCAATGCCCATAGCCGACCTTATAGCTCACTTTGAGAAGGAGGGAAGCAAGGGTGTGAATGCAGCCTGCGGCAAGGAACTTGAGTTTACTGCCGAAGAGTGGAATGGCTACAATGAAAAGCAGAAGAGTGACACTCTCATGAACTATCGCATAGCTTATCTTGGAAACACTATGGTTAACTGGTGTCCCAAACTTGGTACCGTGTTGGCTAATGACGAGGTGAGCGAAGGTCTTTCAATACGTGGAGGCTATCCTGTTGAACAGAAACTGATGTATCAATGGTGTCTTAGAGTGTCGGCTTATGCTCAGCGTCTTCTTGACGGTCTTGAAAGAATAGACTGGACCGACTCCTTGAAGGAAACACAACGTAACTGGATAGGTCGTTCCGAAGGTGCCGAGATGCGTTTCCCCATTGCAGGAAGCGATGTCGAACTTGAAATATTCACCACTCGTGCCGATACTGTGTTTGGCGTTACATTCATGGTTATGGCTCCTGAAAGCGCCTATGTCGACATGATAACTACTCCCGAGCAGCGCGCTGCCGTAGATGCCTATATAGATGAGGTAAAGCACAAGACCGAGCGTGAGCGAATGATTGAGAAGAATGTATCGGGAGTATTTACCGGTGCTTATGCCGTTAATCCGCTTACGGGTAAGGAAATTCCCGTATGGGTGAGCGATTATGTGCTTGCAGGTTACGGTACGGGTGCTATTATGGCCGTTCCCGCTCATGACAGTCGTGACTATGCCTTTGCCAAGCATTTTAATCTTCCTATAGTTCCGCTTATTGAAGGATGTGATGTAAGCGAGGAGAGCTTCGATGCAAAGTCGGGTAAGATGATAAATTCATGTGGAGCCGAGCTTGATCTCAACGGTATGGAAGTTAAGGATGCCATTGCTGCAACCAAGCGTTTCATCGAGGAGAAGGGAATAGGAAAGGTGAAGGTCAACTATCGTCTTCGTGACGCTATATTCAGTCGTCAGCGTTACTGGGGTGAACCGTTCCCCGTATATTACAAGGACGGTGTTCCTCATCTGTTGGACGAGTCGCAACTGCCTTTGCTGTTGCCTGAAGTTGACAAGTATCTTCCTACCGAATCGGGCGAACCTCCGTTGGGTCGTGCCAAGGATTGGAAGAGTGCCGAAGGTTATCCTCTTGAATTGAATACGATGCCCGGATTTGCCGGATCGTCGGCCTACTATTTGCGTTATATGGATCCCCGCAACAATGAGGCTCTCGTGTCGAAGGAAGCCGATGATTACTGGCAGGATGTCGACCTTTACATAGGCGGTACCGAACATGCTACGGGTCATTTGATATACAGCCGTTTCTGGAACAAGTTCCTTTATGATTTGGGCATTGTGTGTCGTGACGAGCCTTTCCGCAAGCTCATAAACCAGGGTATGATCCAGGGACGCTCCAACTTCGTATACCGCATTAAGGACACCAATACTTTTGTGTCTTATAATCTAAAGAAGGATTATGATGTCACACCTATACATGTCGATGTAAACATCGTCAGCAACGATATTCTTGACCTTGACAAGTTCCGTGCATGGCGTCCTGAATTCAACGATGCCGAGTTTATTCTTGAGGATGGCAAGTATGTGTGCGGATATGCTGTTGAAAAGATGTCAAAGTCCATGTTCAATGTGGTAAATCCCGATGACATTGTTGAGCGTTACGGTGCCGACACACTTCGATTGTATGAAATGTTCCTCGGTCCGCTTGAGCAGAGCAAGCCTTGGGACACTAACGGTATCGACGGCGTAAACCGCTTTTTAAAGCGTCTGTGGGGACTTTTCTATAAAGGTGACAATCTGGTCGTAGATGACAGCAAACCTTCAAAGGACGAGCTTAAATCGCTCCACAAGCTTATAAAGAAGGTGACATGGGACATTGAGAACTTTTCGTTCAACACTTCGATAGCTGCGTTCATGATATGTGTCAATGAACTTAATTCGATGAAATGTCACAGTCGTGAGGTTCTCGGACAGCTGTTGCTCCTTCTTGCTCCTTTTGCTCCTCACATCACTGAAGAGCTCTGGCATGCCATTGGTAACAATAGCACTATATGTGACGGTTCATGGCCTGTATGCAACGAAGAGTACCTTAAGGAGGATACTGTGACAATGGCTGTGTCGTTCAACGGTAAGGCTCGTTTCAACATTGAAGTTGCTGCCGATACTCCTCGTGAAATCATCGAGAAGACAGCTCTTGAGCATGAAGGCGCTGCAAAGTGGCTTGAAGGAAAGAGCGTGAAGAAAATCATTGTAGTTCCCGGTAAGATAGTCAATATTGTCGTGGCTTGACATGTCACGGCAATAAATGACTCGTGTAATGCGTTAATTCATTGAAACATCCATGTCATCAGGTATGAGAAAAATAGTATTTGCAACCAACAACAAGCATAAGCTCGAAGAGATCAGGGCTATATTGGGTGATGAATTCACTATACTCGGACTTGGTGATATAGGATGCAATGAGGATATACCTGAGATTGCCGACACGCTTGAAGGTAACGCTGCAATAAAGGCTAAGTTTGTAAAAGAGCATTACGGTTACGACTGTTTTGCCGATGACACCGGTTTGGAGGTGGATGCTCTTAACGGTGCTCCCGGAGTCTATTCGGCCCGTTATGCCGGACCGGCTCACGATTCGGCTGCAAATGTGGCTTTATTGATGCGTAACATGGAGGGTGTGACTGACCGTAAGGCCCGTTTCCGCACTGTCATAGCCCTTATAGAGGGTAATGACATAGTGGAGATGGAAGGCACGGTAGAGGGTGTCATAATAGATGAATTGCGCGGTTCCAACGGATTCGGATACGATCCCGTATTCATGCCCGAAGGTTATGATGTGACTTTTGCGGAAATGGATGCAGCGGAAAAGAACAGAATAAGTCATCGCGGTCGTGCTACTGAGAAACTCAGGAAATATCTGACTGAAAAAAATATCTCTTCATAAGTCACGTTTCCCGGTTTTAAAGCATGATCTACCGAATATTTCTACTTGTGTTGTCGTCGCTTATGGCGACAACATTGTCTGCGCACATACCTGTAGGAGAATGGTCGGTCTATAACAACTATACTCATCGCACAGGAAAGGTTATAGACACTGCCGACAAGGTTTTCTTCCTGTCGGAGGGTAATCTTTTTCATTACGACAAAAAGTCGGATGAAACATTCGGCTACACCATGTTCAATGGGTTGAGCGGTGTATACATTGCCGATATTTACCGTAATAACGCAGGCCGTTATCTTCTTGTCGTCTATGGTGACGGTAATATTGATTTGTTGCATGATAACGGTGATATAATCAATCTCGGTGACATAAAGGATGCTCCCCAGGTGACGGGTAAGAATATTAACGATGTGGCTTTTGAGGGTAATCTTGTGCATGTAGCCGCCGGATTCGGCATCGTGACATTCAATACACGTGACAACACCGTAGTTGAATCAGGTATATTCAACCGTGAGGTGACGGCTATTGCTGTTGTAGGTGAAAACATGGTTATATGTTGCGATGACAAGCTCTACAGTTCGCCTCTTAAAGAGCGTCACAATACATTTGATGCATTTACCCCTTTGGGTGAATTGGCTTCAATGTCGATGGCCGGGATAAGCGAAAATCGCGCATTGTCGGTTGATGAACGTGACAATGGAAAGGCTTATGTCATTGAATTTGATTTTGAAAACGGGAGTTTCAAGACACGTGACATAACGATGGGACGCTCGCGTCACATCATAAATAGCGGTGACTTCCACACTGTGTCGAGCCGCTATGAGCTTGCTATTTTCAATAGTGAGGGACGACAGCTTGAACGCATCGACATTCCTTCGGAATTCAGGTTGCTTGACGATGAACCTTGTGTGTCGACATGCAAGGGCATGGAGAATGTGTGGCTCATAAACCGTGACGGACTTTGCAATGTAAACATGGGTAACAAGGGAGAGAGCGTGACATTCAATCATTCGTTTTTGCGGCCTATGGGTACTTCACTTGTGAGTGGTGCCGGTTATCTTGCAAAGGGAGCTTCGGGAAATGTGTATGCATCAAATAGAGCTGTGGGTCGAAACGAATTTATGGCCGGATATGACGCCGTGATGGGCATAGATGTAATCAATCAGGTATTTATAGAGAATATAACGCCCGAATTGAAGGATGTAACGTTGAACAATCGTGTTTCTCACGGATTGTTGAGAGCCGGAACACGTATATTGGAGGACCCTGAGGAACCGGGTACACTATTTGTTGGAACATGGTATGAAGGCATCTATAAATTCCGTGACGGAAAGCAGATAGGAAAGTATGATTGGAACAATTCACCCTTTAAGCGTGACTATTCATGCTGTGTCCTTGAACTTGCCTTTGACGGCTACAATAACCTTTGGTGTTACGGCATTAATGCATCTGATTTTATCATAGCGGTACTTCCTGCATCCAAGCGCAAGCTCGACAATACGACTGTCGACGACTGGGTAGTAATCGACATAGATGATTTCGGCACTTACGACACATGGAATGCAGTCATACTTCCATGTAAGAGCCGTGAATCAAGAAACGTTACATTGATAGCCGAAGGATGGAATGAATTTAAGTTTGCCGTCTACGATACCGGGGGAACAATGGAGAGCATTTCGGATGACAGGTATCGTGTGATTGATGAATTTGTCGACCAGGATGGAAAAGTTTACTCCTCTTTGGCTGTAACGTGCATGGTTGAGGACAGCGACGGCAGTGTGTGGCTTGGAAGTGATGAAGGTGTATTCATAATAAGAAAGCCTGTCGATATGCTTAACCCGGGAACTACTGTCGAGCATGTCAAGATTTCACGTAACGACGGCAGCGGATATGCCGATTATTTGCTTGACGGTATCAAGATTTCATCCATTTCGATTGATGCTTCAGGGCGCAAATGGATATCGACGACAAGCGACGGCATATATCTTGTAGCACGTGACGGCCGTGAAATAGTAGAGCATTTTACTACCGACAACAGTGACATTCCCACCGATGAGATAAATGTAGTGTTATGTTCCGATACCGATAACACTGTCTACGTGGGCACCCGTTATGGAGTGTCATGTTATGGAGCCGACTTTGCCCCCGTTACCGATGACTTTTCCAATGTCACGGTTTATCCCAATCCTGTCAGACCCGATTATTCGGGACCGGTGACCATCGAGGGATTGAGCGAGAGGTCGCTTGTAAAGATAGGTGACGCTTCGGGCAACATATTTTTTCAAGGCCGTCCTGAAGGCGGAATGTTGACATGGAATTGTTGTGACCGCTCGGGAAAACGTGTGACATCAGGAGTTTACTACGTATTTGCATCAAGCAGCGACGGCAGTGAAGGCGTGGTGACAAAGATAATGGTGATAAATTAATGGTCAAAAAATTCTATAAACCGAATCCAATTATGTATATTTGGTGTTAATTTAAATATAGACTCATCAGATACGCGACTATGGAATTACGATACATAAATGAAGATGAAAAATGCTACGGTATAACCGGTATGGCCATAGGTATGGTAGTGTGGAACGCTGAGGATGTACTTGCCTCGGTGTCGCTTGACGCTCCGGTTGATGAAGTGGTGGAATTTACCAATGAATACTATTTCAACGGCAATCCCCGATTGTCGGCCAAAGTGGCATGGAATCATATACTCGAACACTATCAGGTGTCAATGGGAATGATGATAGGCAACGTGCTTTGCCGGAGTTATGTGCTGCATGAGTCATCGCTTGACAACAAGATAAAGGACGAGCTTATAAAATATCTTGATGAAGAGGGACGCGAAACCTGTTCGCTTGAGAGCGATGAGGTGAGGAGATTGTTTGACAAAAGTTTCTCCTACCTTAACAAGGTGTTCAATCACTCGGGAGTGCAATCGATAGCCCACGATTTCGCGCGAGTACTGAAAAACCGTCGCCGAATGTCGCGCGGTGAGGTCATCGAACAGCTACAGGCTCTTCATCAACTTTAATATCCCTCTTGGTTGCCCGCATGAAGAAATAGAGAAACAGTGCAGCTGCAATGAAGAGGCTCACCGAGAAACTCAATATGATGCCGTAGGTACCCATCGATGCCGTAAAGGCAAGCAGATAGGTAGCAGGAATGCCTATGACTACATAGCTCACAAAGGCTATCCATATCATGGGCATTACGTGTGATGTGCCTCGGAGTGCATTTGCGAAGTTTATCTGCGTGGCATCGCCCATCTGGTATAGCACGAGCGGTACTATCAGCACTACCGTGGCGGCTATGACTTCGGGATCCTCGGTGAATGCATGGATAAGTTCGTGTCCGAACACAACGAATACGGTCGATGATATGGCGGCGAGAGTTAACATGATGTGATAGCCGGCAAATGCTATGCGACGCATTCCTATGCGGTCGTTCAATCCCGCGGTATTGGCTACGAGCACCGATACGGCCGATCCCATGCTGTAGTAGATACAGAAGCCGAGAGTACCCGTTATCACGATTATCTGGAACGATGCAAGACTTATGGCTCCAAGCCATCCGGCCATGACTGCCGCTATTGTAAACGAGCCTGACTCGAATGTCATCTGAAGCGATACCGGCCATGATGTGCGGTTGACTTGTCCTATCATCATCGAATTGATGCGTGACGCTTTAAATCCGTCCCTGTAGGTGCGGAAATCCTTGTAGAGAAAGAATATTGCCATTACGACCACAGGACACAGCACGCGGGCAAAAAGAGTGCTGTAGCCGGCTCCTATGAGGCCCAGTTCGGGAAATCCGCATTTACCGTATATGAGAAGCCAGTTGCCGAGAATGTTAAGGGAGTTGGCCGAAAGGAGTATCCACATTGGAAGTTTTGTGCGGTTTATAGCAAACAGCCATTGTGCAAACACATTGAATATCGCTATAGGAAGCATTCCCGCCATCACTATGAGATAGTAAGGCTTGATGAGCGGCATCAGCTCCTCGGGCTGTCCGAGTCGGTCTATGTTAAGCCACAGTATAAACATTATCGCCGTCACGAGCAGCGAGAATATGATGTTTATAAGCAGTCCGTTCTTTATCATGCCTCCTATCGTGGTGTCGCGTTTCTGGGTGAATAACGCGCCGATAAGAGGAGTAAGGCCGTAGGAGAAGCCAAGACATGCAAATGTAGCCACGTTGAAGACATTGTTTACAAACGATGCTGATGCAAGTGCTTCGGTAGAGTAGCGACCCACCATTATATTGTCGGCAAACGCAACCACAATCATTCCCAATTGCGATATGAGAATGGGTATTCCGAGGCTGAATATTGATGAGTAATTTTCCTTGTATTTTTTCCAGATACCTTTCATATTGCAAAGTTACTCATTTATAATAGAACAGAGAAATCAATAAAAACGTGTGAAAATACGAATTTAGGTTTGTTATAAACTATTAGTATTGTCATGAGCAGTCTTTTAAGTCATCCAGTGAGTTTCTTTGTCGAATATTCTTCCTATATTTGCAGCAGTTTAAAATTAAAACACCTAAAAATGAAATCACTTTTTATTTCTGCAATGGTGATGTTGTCGGCGACGACAGCATCGGCCTTTGACTACGTAGTCACCGGAAATGCAGCTCCTGAAATGGAGGGTAAAATGTTCTATCTACTTGACGATAACAGCAACCTTGTAGATTCAACAAAGGTTGCAGCCGGAAAATTCAAGTTTCAGGGAAATGCCGACAAGGCATACTATGGCCGTATAGGATTCAAAGAAAACATTGACGGAGGCGTGCGTACCAATTACATCGCCGAACTCATAGTAGAGCCCGGAACAGTTGAAATGGACATGAACAAGCGCATGCCGGCCAAGGGCGGTGAACTTAACACCAAATTCGCCTCTCTGTGGGGTGGTGTAATGGCAAAGCAGGATGCCGTTATGAAGCAGCTTGAGGCTCTTCAGAAGGATTCGCTTGACCAGGAAACAATGATGCAGAAGCGTAACGAGATAGTGAACGCTTTCTATCAGGACTTCGGCGCTACGGTTAAGAATGCAATACTGGAGAACAAGGACAATGCTGTGGGAGTTTCGGCACTGCGCCAATATTCACAGCTGTGTACTCCCGAAGAGTGGCAGGAAGTGTATGCAGTAGTGTCGCCCGACATAAAGAATCTTGACTTTGTAAAGGAGCAAAACAACAAGGTAAATAACATCCTTCGCACTTCGGTTGGAAAGAAATTCATCGATGTGGAGGGAAAGAATATCGACGGCACAGTCGCTCATCTTTCCGATTATGTGGGCAAGGGCAAATATGTTCTTGTTGATTACTGGGCAAGCTGGTGCGGTCCCTGTCGCCGTGAGGCCAAGGAAACCCTGATTCCTCTCTATGAGAAATACAAGGACGATGACCGTTTCACAATACTCGGTGTAGCTACATGGGATGAGGCCGATGAAACAAAGAAGGCAATAAACCGTCTTGGCTACAAGTGGCCGCAGATAATCGATGCAGGCACAGCTCCCTCGGATACTTACGGATTCAGCGGTATTCCCATGATCATGCTGTTTGGCCCCGACGGCACTATTCTTGCCCGTGACATACGCGGTGAGGAGATTGTAAACAAAGTGGCCGAATGCCTGAAGTAAAAACGCGAGTGTAGCTCAAAATAAAAAGTCGCGACAATCATTGTCGCGACTTTTTTATTGCTATTGCGGCTGCTCGTCGGGATGCAGAGCCGAGTATATTATTGAGGCACGTGCAGGGCCTGTTATTTCGGCTATCCGGTCGATTGATGCTTCCTTCAGTCGCTTTACGCTCTTAAAGTGCTGTAAAAGAGCCGTTTGTGTTTTGTCGCCAATTCCTTTTATTTCGTCTAATTCGCTGATTATCTGACCTTTACTTCGTCTGTTGCGATGATGTGTTATGCCAAATCGGTGAGCTTCGTCGCGAAGATGCTGAACTATGCGCAGCGATTCGGAATTTTTGTCGATATATAGCGGTATGCTGTCGCCCGGGAAGTAGATTTCTTCAAGTCGCTTCGCTATTCCCACAACAGCTATTGTTCCTCTCAGTCCCATGTCGTCCAAAGCCTCCACAGCAGCGCTGAGCTGTCCTTTTCCACCATCGACAACTATAAGCTGGGGCAATCCTTCGCCTTCCTCCATCAAGCGCGTATAGCGGCGCGTGAGCACCTCTTTCATTGAAGCGAAATCGTCGGGTCCCTCGACTGTCTTTATGTTGAAGTGACGGTAGTCGCGTTTCGACGGTTTGGCATTCTTGAACACCACGCATGACGCCACGGGATTTGTGCCTTGAATGTTTGAGTTGTCGAAGCACTCGATGTGACGGGGAAGCTCGCTTAGCCGGAAATCCGATTTCATGCGTTCGAGCGTGCGTTCCACCCGCTGTTCGGGATTGTGCTTCTCCATCATCTTCAGGGAGTCGACCTTGTTCTGTCGGGCATTGTGGGTCGACACCTGAAGCAGCTTGAGTTTGTCACCGCGCTGTGGTATAATAAATGAAACTCCGGGCATCTCCATGTCGGGAAGCACGGGCACTATTATTTCATCATATTCCAGATTGAATTTCTCCTTGGCCTCCACTATGGCATAGCTCAGAATCTGTTCTATCGACTCTTCAAGGCGTCGCTTGTACTGAAGAGTGATGCTGCGCACTATAGCGCCTCGACGCACGTGCATGTAGTTTACGTAGACATCGGTGTTGTCGTCATCGACTCCGAATACATCAATGTCGTCGAGTGTCTGGCTCACGATGACGCTCTTGGACTGATAACGCTCCACAAGCTGATATTTCTCCTTCAGCACCTGAGCTTCCTCAAAGCGTAATTCTTCGCTCAAACGCTCCATTTCGAGCTTCAGATAGTCGAGCAGTTCCTGGGTTTCGCCACGAAGTATCTGCTTCACATGATCTATCATATCGGCATACTTTTCGGGGCTTATTTGCCCGGTGCAGCATCCGAGGCAATTCTTGAGATGGTACTCAAGGCATAACCGTCCCTTGCCCTTGTTTATGAAATCGGGGGTAATCGCATGACGGCATGTGCGCACGGGATAGAGCTCTCTTATCAGATTAAGAACCGCTTTTGCTATTCCCGTATTTGTATAGGGACCGAAGTATTTTGAGCCGTCCTTTATGCGCGTACGGGTAAGAAATACCCTTGGATAATGCTCCTTGGTGACGACTATCCATGGGTAGGACTTGTCGTCCTTAAGCAACACATTGTAACGCGGCTTGTACTCCTTTATGAGCGAATTTTCGAGGTTGAGGGCATCGCCTTCGGTGGGCACGACGATATATTTCATGTCGGCTATTGCACGCACAAGAAGGTTGGTGCGCACCGAGTCATGAGTGCGGTTGAAGTAGGACGACACCCGTCGTTTAAGGTTCTTAGCCTTGCCCACATAGATTACAGTCCCGGCTGCATCGTAATATAGATAGCAGCCGGGCGTATCGGGAAGAATGGAGATTTTCTCCTTCAGTTGTTGTGACTTTTCTACTTTAGCCAAATGGGTTGTCTTTCTGTTTTAGTAAACGATAAGCGATCTTACATCGGCATCGGCGGGGAGATTTTTGCGACCGTTCAGTGCGCTCAGCTCTACGATGAAGTTTATGTAGATCTTGCGCGGATTCATGCTCTTGACAAGTTCGTAGCAGGCGGCCATTGTGCCTCCCGTTGCGAGCAGGTCGTCGTGCAGCACCACTACATCATCGGGAGTTATAGCGTCACGATGTATCTCGATTGTATCGGTGCCATACTCCTTCTCAAACGAAGCGCTCACGGTGTCGGCGGGAAGCTTTCCGGGCTTGCGTGCAGGCACGAAACCGGCTCCTATTTCGTAAGCGAGAATAGCTCCTCCTATGAATCCTCTTGACTCGATGCCTACAACTTTTGTAACGCCTTTGTCGCGATAAAGTTGAGCAAGGTCCCATCCTACAATGTGCATGGCTCTTGGATCCTTGAACATCGTAGTGAGATCTCTGAATATGATTCCGGGTTTCGGGAAGTCATACACATCACGGATTTTTGACTTGATGTATTCCATTGTTTACACGTTTAAATATTTGTATATTAGAAAATTATTAATGTTTCACGTGGAACAATCACCTACCCATAAGCAACAACAGTATGTTTATGTCGCTCGGTGATATTCCGGGTATTCGGGAAGCCTGTGCTACTGTTTCGGGGCGAATCTTTTCAAGCTTCTGACGGGCTTCGGTCGAGAGAGCCTTTATCTCGGAGTAGTTGAAGCGGTCGGCAATCTTGAGATCCTCGAGGCGTCGTATTTTGTCGGCCACCATCTTTTCACGTTCGATGTACCCTTGGTATTTCAGCATTATCTCGGCGGCTTCGATTATCTCCTCTCTTCGCTCCGGCTCGATGCGTTCTATTTGACGGGCGAGCGCGTCGATGTGGGGAGCAAGCATCGCTATTGTAAGCTGCGGGCGAAGTATCAGGTCGTGTAGTTTCACGCCTTGCTTCAGCGGAGTTGTGCCGAGGCTTTCAAGGGCTTCATTTATGAGTGAGGGCTTCAACGAGTAGTTGCGTATAAACTCTACGAGCTCGTCACGCTGACGGCGTTTTGACTCCATGAGGAGGTATCGCTCCTCCGATGCAAGACCGATTGAATAGGCTCGCGGAGTGAGTCGCATGTCGGCATCGTCCTGACGCAACAGTATGCGGTATTCGGCGCGTGAGGTGAACATTCGGTAAGGTTCGTCGACACCCTTGGTCACGAGGTCGTCGATGAGAACACCTATGTAGGCTTCGTCGCGCGCGAGCACAAACGGTTCTCGGTTTTGGGCGGCAAGTGCTGCATTGGCTCCGGCTATCAGTCCCTGTCCGGCCGCCTCCTCATATCCGGTTGTTCCGTTGACCTGACCTGCAAAGAATAGTCCCTTGATCAGTTTCGTTTCAAGAGTGTGAAGCAGCTGTGTGGGATCGAAGAAGTCATATTCGATGGCATAGCCCGGTCTATATATCTGCACATCCTTCAGTGCCGGAATCGACTCCAGGGCTTCGACCTGGATGTTGAGCGGCAGCGATGATGAGAATCCGTTAAGATAGAACTCCTGAGTGTCCTCGCCTTCGGGTTCAAGAAACAGCTGATGCTCCTCCTTGTCGGCAAATGTCACTATCTTGGTTTCGATGCTCGGGCAGTAGCGCGGCCCTATGCTTTGTATCTGTCCGTTGTAAAGCGGTGAGTCGGGAAGCCCGCGACGCAGTATCTCATGTGTCGTGGTGTTGGTGTAGACGGTGTAGCAGTCGCGCTGTTGCAGACGGCGATGTACATTGGGGAGATAGCTGAATTTATGAAAGTCGTCGTCACCGTGCTGGGGTGTGGTGAGCGCCCAGTTGACGCTGCGTCCGTCGATGCGCACGGGTGTTCCGGTTTTCATTCGTGCGGTAGTGAATCCTGCATCGCGCAGCTGCTCGGTGATGCCGTGGGACGCCGGTTCCGACACTCGTCCTCCTTTGACTTGCGCACGGCCTACGTGCATCAGTCCGTTCAGAAATGTGCCGGCTGTAAGCACTACAGCTTTCGATGTAAACTTCACTCCGAGCGTGGTTACCACGCCCTTTACTTTTCCCTCTTCAATAATCATTGACACTACCGAATCCTGCCATAGCGACAGGTTGGGTGTATTCTCAAGAACATGACGCCAGGCCGCACTGAATTTCATGCGGTCGCTTTGGGCTCGCGGACTCCACATGGCCGGCCCTTTTGATCGGTTAAGCATGCGGAATTGTATTGCCGTTTGGTCGGTGACGATTCCCATCATTCCGCCAAGGGCATCGATTTCACGCACGATCTGCCCCTTTGCAATGCCTCCTACGGCGGGATTGCAGCTCATCTGTGCGATTTTGTTCATGTCCATCGTTATGAGCAGGGTGCGTGAACCGAGGCGTGCGGAGGCCGATGCCGCTTCACATCCGGCATGTCCCGCGCCTACCACTATCACATCGTAGTCAAAATTCATAGGTCAAAAAATGGATATGTGTGATTAATTATTGTCATCGCAACAGAGCATGGCGAGGGCTTCGTTCTCGTTCTGTTCCATGATTTCACGTTCTCCGGGGCCCTTGTCGTTTATGCCGCACAGGTGGAGCACTCCGTGAATTATTACGCGCAGCAGCTCGTTGTCGTAGCTTGCATTTACAAGCTCGGCGTTGGTGGCCACGGTGTCGAGCGATATGAACATGTCGCCGCTCACCATTCGTCCGCGTGAGTAGTCAAATGTTATTATGTCGGTATAATAGTCGTGGTTGAGAAATTGTCGATTGACTTCGATTATGCGGTTGTCGTCGCAGAATATGTAGACCAGCGGTCCCAATATACGGTCGTGCGACTTTACCACCCGGCCAATCCATTCAGCCAATGCTTCAGTGTCGATTTTCGGCATCTCCACATTTTCGCATATCCAGTCCATCTTATTCATTTTACAGTGATTTTGTTACTACAAAAGTAAGCAAAATTCACTATATGTCAAAGTGAAAAAGCTTAACTGAAAAATATGTAGGCTGCGATGATTCCGGCCACCGACCCTACGGCATCGGCAAGGAGTGCGTAGGGCACGGCGTAACGTGTCTTTACAACGCCAACGCTTCCGAAGTACACGGCGAGGATGTAGAAGGTGGTGTCGGTGCTTCCCTGTATAGCCGCTGACACACGTGAAACAAATGCATCGGCTCCGTAGGTGCTCATCAAGTCAACCATCATGCCGCGGCTTCCCGATCCGCTCAGCGGTTTCATCAACGCCGTAGGCAACGCTCCCACCCATTCGGCATCGAGGCCGATGGCGTTAACGGCAAGCTCCATCCACCGTGTTATCACATCCATTGCTCCCGAGGCGCGGAACACCGCTATCGCCACGAGTATTGCCACGAGATAAGGAATAATCATTACGGCGGTCTTGAAGCCCTCCTTGGCTCCCTCTATGAATGCGTCATACATGTTGATGCGTTTTCTCAATCCGGCAAGCAGAAACATTACAATGACCGAAAACAACAGTGCGTTGGCAACGAAGCCCGAATAAAGCTCGACCTCCTCCTTGGGGAGCCGTGCGAAAAACCACACCACGCCGGCCACTATCAGGGCAAGTCCGCCAAGCCATGCAAGCATCACTTTGTCGAGAAGATTGATGCGTTGTTTTATGCATAGGGCTACGATGCCCACAAATGTGGCGATGAATGTAGCGAGCAATATAGGCAGAAACACATCGGTGGGATTGGACGCTCCTGCCTGTGCGCGATACATCATTATGCTTATGGGGATGAAGCATAGTCCCGATGCGTTCAGTATGAGAAACATCAACATGGCATCGGTGGCGGTGTCCTTCTTGTCGTTAAGCGACTGCATTTCCTGCATGGCTTTAAGGCCGAGCGGAGTGGCTGCGTTGTCGAGGCCGAGCATATTGGCCGACACATTCATGAATATGGAGCCCATAGCGGGATGTCCCTTGGGTATTCCCGGAAACAGGCGGGTGAACAGCGGGCTTATCAAACGCCCGAAGAACTGGATGACTCCTCCGCGCTCTCCTATTTTCATCAGCCCCATCCATAATGAAAGGATGCCGGTGAGTCCGAGTGATATTTCAAATGCCGTCGCAGCCGATGAAAACGATGCGCTCATTATAGTACTCCAGATGTCGAGGTCGCCGAGGAAGATCGTTTTACCCACAGCCACGACAAATGCGATTAGGAAGAATGCTATCCAGATGTAGTTAAGTGCCATTGCAAGATTTTTTACAAACTTAGCTATTTTTTGTCACATCACTTTTCAATCGGGCGTATATTTATGGTTTTAACAAATATTAAATATATGAAAGATTTATAAGCATTACCGCAATTTTTCACGATATTTTTGGATGAACGGATATTTAAATATAAACGATTGAATTATAGTGATTTATTGGAGGTTATAAGCCCCTTAGATTTTGATATTTAAATTTATCCCGTATAGATTGCCGAATTTTTTAATTCTCGCAGGGAAAAATTTGTAACTTTGCGAAGGACATAGTCTTTACACATGATCAAGCATTGGCAAAAGGAACTTAACGAAGCTGCGCGTCCTGAAAAGATTAAGATACTTTCATCTTTCTTCAAGACGGGTCCCGGAGAGTATGGCGAGGGTGATGTTTTCATCGGACTTGCCGTGCCCGACAATCGCGCCGTTTCCAAGCGTTACCTCATTGCCGATTTTCCTGACCTTGCCGTTATGCTTGACTCGCCCATACATGAGTATCGCCTGTCGGCTCTGCTTGTCATGGTGGAGCAGTACAAGAGAGCCCGCCGCAATCCTGCGTTCAGGGAATCGTTGGTTAAGTTCTATATCGACAATGCCGTCAAGGCCAACAATTGGGACTTGGTCGATTTGTCGGCTCCCTATATTTTAGGTGAGCATGTATATGAGAGTTCCGACGATGAAGTGCTTTACCGGTTCAGCGAGAGTGACAACCTGTGGGAGCAGCGCATTGCCATAGTGTCTACGTTGGCATTGATTCGTCACGGACGCTTCGATGTCACGATTAAACTGGCCGAGCGTTATATGTCGCATCCCCATCAGCTCATACACAAGGCTGCCGGATGGATGTTGCGTGAAATGGGCAAGCGCGGAGGCGATGTGGAGCTACATGATTTCCTCGACACCCATGCCTCGGTCATGCCGCGCACCATGCTCCGTTATGCCATAGAGCGGCTCGACCCTGATGAACGAAAACATTATATGAAACTAAAATAACCCCTCCCCTACCCTGCCATGGCACATATTTCAGTTACGATTATCACATATAATGAAGAGCATCGAATTGAAGCATGTTTAAAATCGCTTCAGGATATAGCCGACGAAATTATTGTCGTGGACTCCTTCTCGACCGACCGAACAGTGGAGATATGCAACGCCTATGGGTGCAAGGTGACGCAGCGTCGTTTCCCCGGTTACGGTGCGCAACGGCAATATGCCACTTCGCTTACGAGCTACAGTTACGTGCTGTCGATTGATGCCGACGAGGTTCTTTCGCCCGCTCTGCGCTCGTCGCTGATCAAGCTCAAGGAGGAGGGATTTGCTCATCGCGTGTATGAGATGTCGCGTCTTAACTTCTATTGCGGACAGCCGGTGAAGCACTGTGGATGGTATCCCGACATTCAGATAAGATTATTTGACAAGCGTTACGCCAACTGGAATCTGCGCGACCTCTCGGAGCGTGTCATATTCCCCGACTCTCTTAAGCCTGTTCTTCTCGATGGCGACATTCTGCATTACCGCTGCTCCACCCCCGATGAATATCGTAAGGTGCAGAATCGACATGCCGCACTGTCGAGCGGCATAATAAAGGCGCGTCGCAGCTCTGTGCCTTTTTTCACTCCCTACATTAAAGGGGTGAAGGCATTTCTCGAATGTTATATTTCAAAGGGTGCCATTCTCGACGGTCCCGAAGGGAGGGCGATAAGCCGCGAGAGCTATCGCACGGCCTACATGGCCTATGATCTCGCACGGCGTTCGTTGCGCAAGAAGCAGCAGTAATATTACTTCAGATATTTGTCAACTCCGTTGACACAGCGTGCGGGTTTGTTGTCGTCAAGGCTTGAGCTGTAGGCAAAGTTTTTCTCACGGTTGTACATGAATTTGTCCTCATGCCACAGGTGGTACACTATTCCCGCAAATTTCAGGTAACGTTTTCCGAATCCCATTTTCTGCATTCTGACGCCGAAGTCGACATCTTCCCCACCCCATCCTTCAAAGAATTCATCGTAGCCGTTGATCTTGATGTAGTCGTCCTTGAAAAACGACATGTTGCATCCTAGTGCCGACGAGTGGTGCTTGCGGTATCTCGGCGCAAGATAGTGGGCGAGGCTCTTCAGATGCAGCGCGTTCTCGGGCTTGCTTTCAATGCCCTTGGTGAGCCAGCTTATGCGTCGTGACACACCCTGTCGGCATATCTCCTCGGTGAGCTCCTTGCCGAGATTGGTGCGGCCTCCCTTTACATAGATTCCCGGTGCTGCTTCCCTAAGGTGGTCTTCGATGAATTTGGGATGCAGAAACACATCCCCGTCAACCTCGATTATGTAGTCGCCCGATGATGCCGCCACCGACTTGTTGCGCATCATGGCGAGCCGGAATCCGTTGTCCTCGTGCCACACATGTTTTATCGGCACGGGAAAGTTGCGGCTAATCTCCTTTATTGTGTCGGCCGTTTCGCTGCGTGAACCGTCGTCGCCTATTATGACTTCGTAAGGCAATATTGTCTGCTGCTTAACGCTGTCAAGACACACCCTCAGGGCATCGGGACGGTTGTAGGTCGATACTATAAGCGAAACTCGGTGTTGTTTTATCTCTTCGGGGCTCATATTGGGTTACGGTTGGAGAATTATTTCAGATATTTTTGCTTGAGGCGATACTTCACTTCACGGCGGTGCTCGAATTTGTCAAGGCCCTCGATTACGCGTCGCACAGTGTCGTCGACATCCCATTTGCGGTATTCGGCGTAACGGCTTATCAGGTATTCAAGGAGGTCACGCCTGTGGGTAAGTCGCACGAGGTTGCTGATGCAGCTCGACTTTGACAGGTTGCTCTTGAATGTCGACCTGTTGGTGTCGATGAGCGTGAAATGTGTCGTTCCGTCATCTTCGCGGTTATAGAGGATGTTATTGAGGTTGGGGTCGCCGTGCATCACTCCGTCGATGTGCATCTGTGCCACATACTGCGCCAGCTTGGCGGCAAGCTCGCGGTCGAAGTCGGGTGTTTCCACCAGAGCGTCATATAGTGGCGTGTCGGTTGTCACTGTCGATATGAAGTAGCACTCGTTTATCAATCCGCCCTTCTTTATTTCGATATAGGCTATTGGCGTGGGAGTGGCATATCCTCGGTCGAGAAGTATGTTGGCGTAGCTATAGGCCCGGGCAGCTTTGCTCGGGCGGAAGAGAGTGTAGACTACGCGCTGCACGGCATTGGGGCGCTTGTAGCGTTTTACTATAAGGTCGATGCCGTCGCAGGTGAATTTTTTCACCGTGTTGCGGGCTTTGTACAGCGTTGTGCCTCCCGATTCAAATGTTTCGGGAAGTGACTTTATAAAGTCGCCAAGCGAGCGGAATTCATCGTTTACTATGGTTTTCATTTCAGTTGTCCCTGTTATTCTTTATCAATTCCGAATTGTGTGCGCATGCGGCGTGTCGCTTTGGTTTCACGGCGTATCGCCCGGTTGATCTCGATAGCCTCCTCGTTTTTATAAGGGCGGTTGTGGTCGAGATGCAGCAATATTGCCGAATACCTTATCTGCCGTGACTTCATGCCGCTGTTTACGAGCCTTTCGCCGAATTCACGGTCCTCGCCTCCGTAACGCATTCTTTCGTCAAATCCGTTGGCTTTAATGATGTCCTTGCGCCACACCGACGAGTTGCAGCCGTTCCATGACGCGCGAGCCGGGGTTATGCGGTTCATCAGCATTGTAAACGGCTTCGATTTCACGAGCTTGCTGCACTTAAACGAGCACTTCAGTCCTCGGCTGCGAAGCCATTTAAGATCGAAAGCCCGGCCCGAAGCGATGTCGTCGGGCGTTATGTCGCGGCTTATGTCCATGGGCAGCTTGAAGTATCCGCCTGAAAGGAAATATCCCTCGCGGGCATATCGGCGATGAGTTTCTATGAAGTCGCTGCGCGGGATGCAGTCCTGGTCGGTGAATATGAGATAGTCGGCCGTGGCGGCTGAGATGGCTTTGTTGAGTATCTCGGTTTTGCGGAAACCGTTGTCCTCATGCCACACGTGGATTATAGGCAGATGCGTGGAGTAACGCTCGATGAGCTTGCGGGTATTGTCGGTCGACCCGTCGTCGGCAATGATTATTTCATCGGCTTTGCATGATTGCGACATATATCCCAACAGCGTCTTCTCAAGCCATTCGGGATTGTTGTAGGTGGAAATTACAACGCCTGTCGTCATGTCGTTATTTCTATCCATATAACGCAAATATAGACAAAAACCTGTAACAACCCAAATAATCATGTAGCCATGTATGGAAAATTTGTATATCTTTGTGGCATTAATGACCAATTAAACGCCATGCCGATAGTTTCATATATCATTCCGGTCTACAACGTAGGCCCCTATTTGCGAGAATGTGTCGACAGTTGCCTCGGGCAGAATGGAAATCATGATTATGAAATCGTGCTTGTCGATGACGGGTCAACCGACGACAGCGGCGCCATCTGCGATGAATATGCGTCGTCGCACGACAATGTGAAGGTGGTGCATCAGCCCAATGCCGGTTTGCCGGCCGCACGCAACAAGGGACTGTCGGTCGCTACGGGACAGTGGGTGCTCTTTGTCGACTCCGACGACTTTGTCAGTCCCGATCAGCTTTCGGTATGTCTTGGTGCCGTTAATAAGTACGGTGATGTCGACATGGTGCAGTTTGCCTATGAATATGTGAAGCATACCGGTGAGTCTATGAACAAGGTGAAAGGCGCCAAGTGCAACAATCTCTACACCGACATAAACCTATATGGAAATGACGGCAACTATAAGCCGGTTTCGGTGGGCTATCTGATAAACCGCCGTTTCCTTGACAGCCACGATTTACGTTTCGATGAAACTCTCCGTGCCACCGAGGATGCCCACTTTACGTTACGCTACTTGTTCTACTGCAAGCGCATCGCCACAGTTGACGATGTGCTCTACTACTATCGTCAGCGTCCCGGTTCCATAATGAACCGTAGTGTCAACTATCGAGTGCCTTACCATCACCTATTAGTGGCCGAGTTATTGATGAAGTTTTTCCATGACCACAGCTCGGGCGGCGACTATCCTCGATTTTTCAAGAAACATACCACACAGCTTGTAGTCAGCTTCCTGAAAAAGTTGTACAAATTTGAAGGTAACGACAAGCGCAGGGCCTATGCCGATTATGCCAAGTTCAAGCAATATGCCAAAAACTATCCCGGCAGCCTTGTGGGTGGATTCAACATGGGAGTCGCCAAGCTCAACATTTCACTCTACCGTAGAATGAGGCGATTCTTTCACGGCAAGTTATAATCTTAATTCAGCATCATGACCAATGTTCAATACCATGCCTACCGTATCGATTATTCTTCCGATATATAATGTCGAGCCCTATTTGCGAGAGTGTATCGACAGTTGTATCGAGCAGGTTGACGCGCCCGATTATGAAATAATTCTTGTTGATGACGGGTCGACCGACAACTGCGGCGCTATATGCGATGAGTATGCATTGTTGCACGACAACATCAAGGTGGTGCATCAGCGTAATTCCGGACTGGCGGCTGCACGTAACGCAGGATTGGCCGTCGCCGGGGGACGATGGATTCTATTTGTCGACTCCGATGACTTCATCGATAAGAGTCTTCTGTCGCGTTGCTTCAAGGCCATTAAGCACTACGGCGATGTCGACATGGTGCAGTTTGCCTATTGTCATGTCGACGATTCAGGCCTGCCGCTTGATGTTGTAAAAGGAGTGCGTTATAACCGCTTGTATAACAGCTTGGAGGAGTATGGCAGTGAGCGAGGGTATCGATGGGAGGCTTGGAGCTTCCTGGCGAGGCGTGACATAATAGAGCAACATGATTTATACTTTGATGAGAAGTTGCGGTTTGCCGAGGATGTGCATTACACGATGCGTTATCTCTACTACTGCGACAGAATAGTCACAATTGCTATCCCTCTATATTATTATCGGCAACGAGCCGGTTCCATGATGTTTAATCGCAATGTTTACCGTCAGGTAAAGTTTAACCTTACAGCTGCCGAGCTACTCATGAAATTCTTTTACGAGAAGAGCGGAGGAAGCTGTTATCCGCGTTTTTTCAAGAAGTGCACTACCCGATTGGTCCTGAATTTCATCAAGGCTCTCGACTCGCTCGATGCCTCCGATCTTCAAAAGGCCTCGGTTGATTATGCAGAGTTCATTAAATGTAGGAAGCGTTATCCGGGCACTTTGATATGGAAATTAAAAATAATGCTGACTGACCTTAATTTCAATCTGTATGTAAAAATGCGTCGCAGGTAGCGGCGATGATTCATCAGCGGCTCGGTTCCCCCGGAATTGAGATAAATTTTATATAAATAGGGCGCTGATATGATGATATAGTTGATTTATTTCGTATTTTTGTATAGTTTAGAAATGCGGAAATACGATGCGAATTGTTATACAACGTGTACAGCATGCCTCCGTCACGATTGACGGCAGTGTATATTCCTCTATCGGAGCCGGACTTCTCGTTTTGGTAGGTGTTGAAAACGGCGATGTCCCCGCCGATGCCGAATGGCTTGCAGCAAAGACCTCGTCGCTGCGAATCTTTGACGATGAAGCCGGTGTGATGAACCGCTCGGTCAAGGATGTAGGCGGTGAAGTGCTTGCCGTGAGCCAGTTCACGCTTACGGCTTCGACGCGCAAGGGCAACCGTCCGAGTTACATACGCGCGGCAGGACACGAAACAGCGGTGCCTCTCTACGAGCACTACTGCAAGTGCGTGTATGACCTCACGGGTCGTGAGGTGAAGAGGGGGGTATTCGGCGCCGACATGAAGGTGGAGCTGCTGAATGACGGCCCTGTAACCATAATCATAGATTCAAGACTTAAAGAGTGACATGACTGACAATAATGACGACATAACGTTGCGTGACGCGCAGGCCACGGTCGACAACTGGATCACTACCGTGGGAGTGCGTTATTTCTCCCCTCTCACCAACATGGCGGTTCTTGCTGAGGAGGTGGGCGAGGTGGCCCGTGTAATGGCGCGTCGCTACGGCGACCAGTCGTTCAAGGAGGGCGAGCGTGACACTCTCGGTGACGAGCTTGCCGATGTAATGTGGGTGGTCATGGCAATCGCCAACCAGAGCGGTATCGACCTCACCGAGGCATTCAAGGCCAATCTGCGCAAGAAGAGCGAACGTGACGCCTCGCGACACAAGAACAACAGTAAATTATCCAACTAATATATAACTCAAATACTTAGAAATCATGAGCGACAAATACCACGACACTGTGTCGGCATCGGCTGTCACTACTGATGACAACGAAGTGAAGGCTGCGGTAGAGAAGATAATTTCGGAGCACCTCAGCGAAAACATGAATCAGGATGTGTATAAATTCCTGTTCAACTGTATTGACCTCACCACATTGTCAACTACCGACTCTCCGCAATCGGTGGCCGATTTTGTCGAGAATGTCAATGCTTTCGACAACGATCATCCCGAACTGAAGAATGTAGCGGCTATATGCGTCTACCCCAACTTTGCCCCTGTCGTGCGCACCGTGCTCGATGTGTCGGATGTAAAGGTGGCCTGTGTATCGGGTGCGTTCCCCTCGTCACAGTCGTTTCTTGAGGTGAAGATTGCTGAAACCGCGCTTGCCGTAGCTTCGGGAGCCGACGAAATAGACATTGTGTTGAACGTAGGCAACTATCTCGACGGTGACTGGGAAGAGGTGGCCGATGAAATAAGCGAGCAGAAGCACACTTGCCGTGACGCTCACCTGAAGGTGATTCTTGAAACAGGTGCGTTGAAGACGGCTGAGAATATACGTAACGCATCGATATTGTCGATGTATTCGGGTGCCGACTTCATTAAGACCTCTACCGGAAAAATCTATGAAGGTGCTACGCTTGAAGCCGCCTACGTGATGGCGCAATGCATCAAGGAGTACTACGAGAAGACCGGCAACGCTGTGGGCTTCAAGGCTGCCGGAGGCGTGTCGACTACCGAGGATGCGGTTAAGTACTATACCGTAATCAAGGAGGTGCTCGGCGAAGAGTGGCTTACCAACGAGCGTTTCCGCATAGGTGCGAGCCGACTTGCCAACAATCTGCTCGGCGATATTCTCGGAGAGCCTGTGAAGTGTTTCTGATAAAAATAATCGGGGAGTGACCGTCCGGTCGCTCCCCTCTAAATAACATAGCAATGCAATACTGGACTATAGTCAACAATGTCAAGGTGGGCCCCATGAATGCCGCTCAGCTTATAGCCTACGGCATAAATCCCAACTCGCTTGTGTGGTGTCAGGGAATGGCTCAGTGGACTCAGGCCTGCCGTGTGCCTGAATTGATGCCCTACTTCAGGAGTGCGCAGCCTGTAAACAACTTCCGACCTTGTCCGTCGACCTATTTTCCGTGGGCCATAGTCACGACATTGCTTTGCTGTTTTCCGGCCGGAATCGTTGCGCTCATCTACTCCACGATGGTAGAGTCGCGCTATTCGCGTGGCGACTATTACGGCTCGGTGAAAGCGTCGGAAACCGCCCTGTTGTGGTGTATAATAGCCTTGGTGTTCGGCCTTGTAAGCTGGCCCTTCGCACTGTTCTTTAATTTCCCGGCCAATTACTATCTCTTTTAAACAGTGGCGGCTAAGTCAACCAACCGGCGCCTTTTTATAGCTATAGGAATCCTTGTGGTTCTTGTTGGATTGTGCGTATATTTCTATTTCGACCCCTCAGACAGTGCGTTTTTCCCTAAATGCGCATTCTTTTCCATGACCGGATATAAGTGTCCCGGATGCGGTTCGCAGAGGGCGATTCACGCGATGCTTCACGGCGATGCTTTGGGAGCCATCCGCTACAATGCCATGCTCCTTCCGGCAATTCCTGTTGTTGTGCTTCTTTTTGTTGCTGAATTCAACCGCGAGCGTTGGCCTCGCTTCTACGCCAAGGTCAATTCCCGATGGATGATATGGGGATGCTTCATCATGGTTACGGCCTGGTGGATAGGCCGCAACATCGCTGATTGTTAATAGTCGCTGAAGAACTGGGGCTTGATCACAAGTCCTACACGCAATTGTGAGTGAAATTTGTTGTATTCGAGCAATCCTTCGCCGTATCCGTTGTAGTACTGCATGAAGAAGTATTGGTTTTCGGCCTTGAAGAGCCTGTAGTTAAGCTCGATTATGGTGTTGTAGTTAAGATTCCATCCTTTGCGCTTAACGAGCACCACCGAGGCTCCGAATCGTTTCGACGGAGGCATATAGCTCAAGCCCATCTGATATATTCCGCTGTATCTCAATATGTCGCGGTTGTTTTCGCCGTCAACGATAGGAATCCAGAATTTGCCGTGAACCATGATTGTGGGGTCGATGAGAATGTTGGCTCCGAATGTGATTTTGTTCCATGAACGGCTCATTTTTCCGGCTTTTCCGTTGCTTTCATGTTCGATCAGGAATATCGCCTTGCCTATGAAGCGGTCTTTTACAAAGAGCGGGCGCGCCAATCCTATACCGGGGTTGAAATTTAGGTCGGTCATAGGCATTGACTTCTGCAATACGTTCCAGAAACACTTCTGGGTGTAGAAGAGAAATAGGTAGGTGTTAAACGGAAGCACGCTCTTGGACAGGCGCTGTGCTACCGATATCTGAAATTTTACGTTGGTGTTGGACTTATTGGCTTTTGGGCCTATCGACGGACCGAATATGAAGTAATTGTCCTTGTAAAGACCGAAATATGGAGCATTGTCAAACTCGCGGCGCATCGAGTCGACATCATAAACGGCATCACGTGACGGTGCTACTATCTGGCCTGTTGCCACGCTTGGCACAAACATCAGGATTGCGAACAATAGCAGAAGGCAATATCTATTCATTATACTACTCAATATTCTTTGCAAAGATAGTCATATAAATTTGTGGGATATTAAAATAAATGTCCCTAAATATGTCCGATTGTTCATATTTTTCTTTGTGGCGTGTGGCCTTATCACTAACTTTGCGGTAATCATAATAATGCCGTCACTATGGTGAAACGTTTCAATTTGTTAATTGTTTTGGTCATATCGCTAATTCTTTCTTCATGCGGTGATGACAGTCAATTTCGCATAACCGGGTCGATTGACGGGCTCGGTACCCGTCATGTCTACATCATGTATGTTGCCGACGGTTCCGTAAACCGATTCATGACAACGGCCATCGACGGTAAGTTTGTTATTGACGGCGTGTCGAGCGACTACACTGTTGTCGAGATATTTTCATCAACCAAGGAGCTTGTGGGGCGCGTATTGGCTAAAAACGGACAGACCATAGAGTGCAGCTTCAACCCCGATGACTACTATGCGATGAAAATAAAGGGCAACAAGCCTACCGAGCAGTGGGGACGCTTCCTTAATGAAAATTCAAAGGTACTGTCGACGGGAACTCCTGCCGAAGTCAACGCATTGGTAAAGAAGTATGTAGTCGACAACAGGGACAACATCGTTTCATCGTTGCTGATGATGACTCAATATGACGCTATCGACAATGAATCGCAGGCCGATTCTCTGTTTTCACTGATAGAGCCTAAGGCGCGTCCCGAAAAGCTTGTCGACGATTATCGCCGACTCCTTATCCAGGTCAACAATTCGGCCCTCAATGTCAAGGTGCGTCCATTCTCGCTCTATTCCTACGGCGACTCGATGGAGCGTTATTCACCTTCGAGGTCGAGCTGCTCGTTGCTCTATTTTTCGACTGTACAGTCGGGCCGTGACACTATAATATCCACTTTGCGCAAGGCATTTGACCGTTATCCCCGCCGCCGGTTCAAGTTGGTCGATGTGTCGTTTACTCCCGATACCTTGTCGTGGAAAAATGTAGCGCGCATGGATTCGGTGGGCTGGCCTCAGGTATGGGCCGTGGGAGGTGTGGCCAATTCTGTGTTTGACGAACTAAACATTCCGCGCCTGCCCTACTTCATCGTCGCCGATTCAACCGGAAAGCAGCTTTATCGCGGAGCTTCGGTGAGCCGTGCGGTGTCGGCGGTCAACAAGCGGTTGAGCCATTAAAACATATAAAATTCAGGTATTTGGACAAAATAATTTGAAATCATCCTAATGAATTTCAAAAAAACGCGTTATCTTTGCGAATGTCCTCACTTTTTATACCTGAAAAATGCTTGTAAAGACATACGGAGCCGCCGTTTACGGCATTGACGCTATAATCGTCACCATCGAGGTGTCGGTTGAGATAGGCGTGTCATTTAACCTTGTGGGCCTTCCCGATACTGCAGTTAAGGAGAGTTATCAGCGCGTGGTGGCCGCCATGCGTCACAGCGGGCGTGACTTTCCGCGGCGTTCGGTATTGGTGAACATGTCGCCTGCCGACGTGAAGAAAGAGGGTGCAGCCTATGACCTGCCCATTGCATTGGGAATATTGGCCGCCTCGGAGCAGATCAACGGTGACCGTCTGTCGCAATACATGATAATGGGGGAGCTGTCGCTTGACGGCAGCGTGTTGCCTATACGCGGGGCTCTGCCTATGGCCATAAAGGCGCGTGAGGCGGGATTCAAGGGCATGATTGTGCCCAAGGCCAATGTCACGGAGGCAGCCGTGGTCAACAATCTTGATGTGTACGGTGTCGACAATCTCACGCAGGTAATCGATTTTTTCAACGGCCTGCTGTCGGTTGAGCCTACGGTCATAAATACCCGCGAGGAGTTCAGCAAGGGAGTTGCCGACTTTGACTTCGATTTCTCGGAAGTCAAGGGGCAGCAACTTGTAAAGCGGGCATTTGAGGTGGCGTGTGCCGGCGGTCACAACATTCTGCTTGTGGGCGCTCCGGGTTCCGGAAAGTCGATGATGGCCAAGCGGTTGCCGTCGATAATGCCTCCGTTGTCGCTTCAGGAAGCTCTTGAAACCACCAAGATACACTCGGTTGCCGGCAAGCTTAAGCGTGGATCCATGCTTATGACGCAGCGTCCTTTCCGATCGCCTCATCACACAATATCGCCGGTGGCCCTTGTGGGCGGAGGTGCCAATCCCATGCCCGGAGAGATTTCCCTGGCTCATAACGGAGTGCTATTTCTTGACGAATTTCCCGAATTTTCACGACAGGTGCTTGAGGTGATGCGTCAGCCTCTTGAGGACAGGCACATATCGATATCACGCGCCAAGTATCAGGTCGACTATCCGGCGGGTTTCATGCTTGTGGCATCGATGAATCCATGCCCCTGCGGCTACTATAATCATCCCACAAAGGTGTGTGTATGTCCGCCCGGAGCGGTGCAGAAGTACTTGAATCGCATTTCGGGTCCCCTGCTCGACCGTATCGACATTCAGGTGGAGATAATGCCGGTTCCGTTCAAGGAGATGTCGTCGGACACGGCCGGTGAATCGAGTGCTTCGATAAGGGCGCGTGTCGTCAAAGCCCGTCATATTCAGCAGCTTCGTTTCAAGGATTGCAAGGGTGTTCATTGTAACGCACAGATGAACTCACGCCTACTTAAGACCTATGCCGCGCTTACCGATGAGTGCCTTGAGATATTGCGGCAGTCGATGGAACGCTTCGACATGAGTGCCCGCGCCTACGACCGCATCCTCAAGGTTGCACGCACAATCGCCGACCTCGACTCATCGCCCTCTATCCTTCCCTCCCACATCCGCGAGGCCGTCGGCTACCGCAGCCTTGACCGCTCGTCGTGGGGCGTCACCTCGCCGCTCCCGTGAGCCTCTTTTCAAGCAAGCGGAGACAGACAGGCGGAGGCAAGCCTCCTTCACATCAGACAAAAATCATCTATGGGCCGCTGCTATTTACATGATTATAAAGGAAGGTGCATTTATCACATAACCCTCAGTAAAGCCGGGGAAATTCCGGTCTTTGGCCATCTGTGCGGCCATTTCCCTGATTCGGTCATTGTGCGCAGCCGGCTGGGAGCGGTCATAGAGAAAAATATCCGGCGAATGGGCTCCTTCGACAGTGCCTTGCGGGTTCTTCAGTATTGCATAATGCCGGATCATGTCCACCTGCTGATTTTTGTAACCGCCCCTCTCAGCCGTCATCTCGGAGCCTATATAAGCATGCTGAAAGTGCGAATCCATCAGGATTACCGGCAGATTAGCGGAGAGGCGCTGACGGTTTTTGAAAAGGATTTTTATGATTGCATTCTTCGCCCCTCCCGGTCGCTCGACACTATATACCGGTACATTCGCGAAAATCCGCGGAGGATGGCGGTTCGGCGCGAGCATCCCGAATTTTTCAGGCGCGTCAACGCCCTGCGTATCGGCGACAGCACATATAACGCCTACGGTAACTTCCAGCTCCTCGACTGCCCGTTCAAGGAACAGGTAATTATCCACCGCAAAGACTCGCCTGAAACGCGCCGGCTCAACCGTGAGAAGTGGATTTACACCGGCTCCAACGGCGGAGTGCTTGTTTCGCCATTTATCTCGGCATCGGAGAAGACTATCCGTGACGAAGCCGAGAGTGTCGGCGCCCGCTTCATCCACATCGTCGGTCAACCTATGGAAGAGCGATATAAGCCCGCCGGTCGTGAGTTCCGGCTGTGCGAAGAAGGACGCCTCCTCATCATCTCGGCCGGACTTCCCGGTCCGCTGACACGCCCCGTGTGCCTCACCATGAATGCTCTCGCCAACCAAATTACTGAGGGTTGCTAAGCCGGCTTGATCTGCAGGATGTAGCCGCGTTTTTTAATGGAGATGATGGTGAGCAGGGGGTCGGTGATGTGTCGGCGCAGATAGGTTATCTGAACGTTGAGAGCCAATGAGTTGGAGTAGCTGGCATCGCCCCACACGCTTTCAAGTATTGTGTCGCGGTTGACAATGTGGTTGCTGTTGGCGGCAAGTATGTCGAGGATTTCGGCCTGTCGCACCGATATGGCCGTCGTTTCATTGTTGTAGGTGAGTGATGACTGCGACACGTTGAAGAGGGTGTTGCCAAGCTGATATATGCGCTCGTCGGCGATTGTGTCGTCGTTGAAGCGCTCCTCTATTTTGGCAATCAGCTCCTCGGGATAGAATGGCTTGGGTATATAGTCGTTGCCTTTGAGGCTGAATCCTTTCAATCGGTCGGCTTTTTCAGTGCGGTCGGTCAGGAAAAATATTATAGTGCGCTTGTCGTGCTCCCTTATCAGCGCGGCCAGCTCAAAACCGTTCATCTCGGGCATGTTTATGTCGAGCAGAATGAGGTCGGGTTTCTCCGATGAGTAGAGCTCCCATCCTACCCTGCCGTTGTTGGCATAGGTGACGCCGTAGTTTTCGGCTTCAAGAAACCGCTTCAGCAACATGGCGTTTTTGAGGTCGTCATCGACGAGCAATATGTTGAGTCGTTTGTTCATGCCTGAGGAATGGTGATGGTGAATGTCGAGCCTTGTCCGGGCTTGCTGCTCACGTTGATGGTGCCGTTATGTGCCTCTACGAGCATCTTTATGTAGGTAAGGCCGAGTCCCATGCCGGGTACATCGTTATGTGATGTCACGCGGTAATATTTGTCGAATATGCGGGATATATCCTTGGCCGATATTCCGAATCCGTTGTCGGTAACTGATATTGTCGCAATGTTGTCGGCAATGCGGTAGTCGATGTCTATCTCCACGTTGTCAGATGAATATTTTATGGAATTTTCGATAAGGTTGCTCATGATGTTTGACAGGTGTATGAAGTCGGCCTTTATCGTCACATCGTCATCGGGAATGATTTTTATGTCGACCGACTTATATGACGGCAGGTGGGTCTTGGCAATTACATCTTCAAGCATGTCACGCAGGCTGAACCTGGTTGCGTTCAGCGGAATCTGCTCCACTTTGTTGAATGTTATGTCACGCAGTTTTGTGAAATAGGCCGACAGGCTGTCGAGTGCGTCACGGCTGTCGGAGAGGATTTCATTGCGTGTTTCACTGTTTTCCAGCATGCGTTGGTTGTTGAGTCCCGAAACACACATCTTCAAGGTGGCTATGGGGCGTTTCAGCTCGTGAATCATCGTGCTTACGAAGTCGTTGCGCATCTTGTCGAGGCGGTTTTGCTTGAATATTGTGGATATTTGCCAGATAAGACACAATATTAGCAGCAGCGATATGATGGTGCTGAGAATCAACGTGTCCATCATTATTTTTATTACATTGGACACGGGAATGTCGTAGTCAATTATCACAACCTTCTTTTCAAGGGTGCTGAAGGGGCTCGTTATCCTGATGTGAGGCGATGTGAATGACTTTTGTTGTTCAAGCTTATTTTGCCACAGCATCGTGTCGAGAGTGGCAACCGTTATGTGGGCCGTTATATCCTCCCGTTGCAGCACCGAGTCCAGTCCCTCGGCCGTGAAAGGCGAATATACTTCAAGCTCAAAGTCCCTCATGGCATCCCATATATCCGACTCTTTCGGTGCGTTATTAACCTCGAATGTGCAATCGGTATAATCAAGATCTTTGATTTTATTTAATGCGATATTGTTGGCCTCCTCTTCTTGCTCTTTGGTCAATTGTCGGTTACGTGGAATCGAAAGCAGCTTGTGGGCATCAAAAACGTAGGTGGTTATGTGGGCTATTTTGCTATTTGGAGAGTCGTATTTGTTTATATCTCGGTTGTATGACAGAGAGTATCTTGTATTATATCTATAGTCACCGGGTGGGATGTTCTTGTTTTCACTTTGGTAATTTCGGTATGCTTTTATCGCAGTCATTATTTTTTCGTTAACGGCTGCACAATACTCCGTTATGGAGTACTCGTAGCGTGAGTTCAGCCAGTAGGCTTGCATACTCAGAAATGCGATGATTGATACTATCGTGATGATGTATATTATTTTGATGCGTCGTTCCATATAGGCAAATTTACGTATTGTCAATCGATTATGTGTGGTGTCGGAAGCCGTTTTTCGTGTGGAGTAATAATTTAGTAATAATTGTGCAATAATTGGATAAGGATTATTTTCGGTTGATAGGGGTTGCTCTTTGTTACTTTGCCTTCGGAAATTTAAAACAATTAAGAGTTATGATCAAACGAACGATTCTTTTTATGATTTTGTGTGCAATTACATTGCTGCCTGACATAGCCGATGCAAAGTTGCTGCACCGTCAGTTGAATATTCTTCAAAGCTGGGTGCCGGATTCAAAGACACTTGCAACCGACAACATGGAGTTTATCTATGACTTCTGCTATAAGGTCGACACGGTGGGCAACAACTTTGACATCCGCGACAAGATGATGCTTCAGATTTCTCCTGAGATGTCAAAGTTTTCAAGCTACACCAACATGAATGTCGATTCACTCATCAATACGATGTCACCCGATGAGATTGCTGCAAATGCTGAAAAGCTGGCCAACGGCATACCCATGATAATTTTGAAGGATTACACGGCGGGTAAATTCACCCATTCCGAGAAAATATGCCTCGACTGGTTCAAGTATGAGGAGCCTGCTCCGGAGTTTGAATGGGAGCTTGTCGACAGCGTTACCACCGTATTGGGTTATGAGTGCAAGGGTGCCCGATGCTCGTTCCGCGGCCGTGAATGGATAGTGTACTATTGTGTGGAGATACCTGTTATGGACGGGCCATGGAAATTTCACGGGCTTCCCGGACTGATTATGGCCGCCCACGATGCCAACAGGGAGTACGCATTTGAGTGCATAAGCATCAATTCACACTCGTCGCGTGACATAACGGTGTACGATGTTTCCTACAACAACACTACACGCAAGAAATTCTACGACACGCTGCATCGCTATGATACAAATCCTTTCAGCTATTATCAGACGACTACCGGCGGCTCCGTCACCGTGACCGACGAGGCCGGAAATCCCGATCTTACAGCTTTCGATCCCATGGAGCTGGATTACGATTATATAGAACGTGACTGGAGGGAGAAATGAAGCGTTATATCACTCTATTTCTGTCGACGCTATTGGGAATCGCCGTCATGACGGCTGCGCCTGAGATAATCAGGGGCACCGTCACCGACAGCGAAAGCGGAGAGCCGCTGCCCGGTGTTGTCGTGCAGTCGATAAATGAAGCGTCGAAGTCGGTGAGCTTTTCATCGACCAAGGCCGACGGGTCGTTTACGCTGAATGTCAAGAGCGGTGTGAGTGTGACATTTCGCTGCATGGGCTACGAAACGTTGTCGATGAAGGTGACCGACGACTTCGCGTCGGTGAAGATGTCGCCCAAGGCAACGCAGCTCCGCGATGTGATAATAAAGGCCCCCGACATATACCAGAAAGGCGATACGCTGGTCTACAATGTCGACAAGTTTGCCAAGCAGCAGGATGACGCCATAATAGATGTCATAAAGCGTCTGCCTGGAATAAAGGTTGACGACGACGGCACAATCGTGTATAACGGAAAGCCCATCAACAAATTCTACATCGACGGTAACGACTTCATCGGCGGCCAGTACGGGCTTGCGACAAATAATCTGTCGAAGGATGACGTGAAGTCGGTAGAGGTGCTTGAAAACCATCAACCCATAAAGGCCCTCGATGACATAGAGTTTTCCGATCAGGCGGGTATAAACCTCAAGCTAAAGGAGGATGCCAGGCAAAAGTGGGTGGGCGTAGCCCAGGGAGCCGCCGGATTTTCGCCGATGCTATATGACGCATCGCTTTTTACGATGCGCATTGCCTCCAAGATTCAGAATATGTTTACGCTTAAGGTCGACAATACCGGCTGGGACCCGTCGACACAGATAATCGAGCATGATTATGAGATGCTTTTTGACCGGAGTTACGACGCAAATATATGGAGCGACTACATATCGGCCGATGCCGTGAGCATTCCGCTTGCCGACAAGCGCACACGCGACAACCTGTCGATGCTTGCCAATGCCATAACTGCCTGGCGCACTGGCGACACATCGATGAGGCTTAAGCTCAATTATTCGGGCGATCGCCTCGATTACGGCTCGGGAGTGACTACCGATTATTTCAGCAGCGACATACCCGACTTCGTTCAGAACAAGTCGCTGTGCACATCAATCCATGATGTCACGGCGCAGCTCAACTCGGAGGTGAACAAGAGCGGATACTATCTGAAAAACAAGCTTGTGGCCGATGCCTTGTGGCGTAACTCCGACTCTGATGTGTCGGGCTCTTACAGCCTCGGGCAACGGGTGAAGCGTCGCACGCTGTCGGTTGTCGACGACCTTCGGCTTGTAAAGCGCAACGACAAACGGCTCATAACAGTGTCGTCGCGCAACTCGGTGAACCACAATCCGCAGGAGCTGAATGTGACGGGCGATGAGATTAACGCCGACCAATGGATACACACAACCGATGTGCGTAGCACCACCGAGGTGAAGTATGGACGCTTTTTCGGGCGATGGAAACTGTATACCTCGGGAGGTGTCGACTTGAACTACCACCGGCTTAAGTCGTCGCTTACGGGCCGGGAGTTGCCTGAGGAAGGTGACGGACACTATAATGCCTTTGTGTCGGGTATCTATGTCACGCCGCAGCTCGACTACGATTACAGGTCGTTCAACCTGTCGATTTGGCTGCCTGTCAAGTGGCGTCACTACAGTATAGCCGGCAATCGTGACTTTGTAGATGTGTCGCCGCGGGTGTGGGTGCGCAAGCAAATAGGGGCGAAATCGGAGTTTTCGGCTTCGGTGGCCTATGCAATGTCGTCGCCTTCAGCTGAAATGTTTGTCGACACGCCATTCATGCTCGACTCCCGCAATATCTATCGTGCGGTGGCTATGGAGCGTTATACCAACAGTTCGTCGGCCTCGCTAACCTACAACTACCGCAATCCGTTGTCGGCCTTTTTTGCCAACATATCGGGCTCGTTTCAGCTTAGTCGTGCGCCTTTTATGTCCAATCAGCTTTTTATGGGTGATTTTATAGTGTCGACCTACTCGCCTATGGCCTGCACAAGCCGCATCATGTCGCTTTCGGGCGGTCTTAGCAAGGGTATTGGTCACGGACGGCTTGTAGTGGGCATCGATGCCTCGACGAACCATGTCACATCGGCAACAATGCGCGAAGGTGGCAAGGTCCCGTACAAGCAATGGTTTGTGTCGGTGAATCCCTATGTAAAAGGCAACATCGTGCGATGGCTGTCGATGGCCTACGACATGCACGGACAGCACAACAGTTTCGCCGTCGAGGAAGAGCCGTCAAGTCACGTAAATTCGTTCAACCACTCGCTGTCGTTGACGGTGGTGCCTAATGATTACTGGATGTTTACAGCGGGATGTGAGCACTATTACACGCGGTTTGCCGAGGGCAATCACTCCAATCTGGTGCTGTTTGACGCATCGGTTGTGTGGCAGATTACCGGACGGACACGCTTATCGCTCACCGCATCCAATCTGCTTGATGAGCGCAGTTACCGTTACATGAGCTATGGCACATTGTCGCAAAGCGAATATGTCTACCGTATAAGGCCGCGCAACGTGTTGGCTTCGGTTCAGGTAAGATTTTGATTGTCGGGCGACAACCGGTTGAGGTTGCGCAACAGCCCTGAAAGTTTCGTGCGCTTTATGGCCGAGTGCCTGAACAGCGCATTGAAACGCTCGGGCGTTAGGTTGGCAATTTCGTCGCGGTCGAGGGCGAGAAATTCGGGTGACGGAGTGAAATCCTCAATTTCAGTGGGACGGCTCTTGCGGTTGTGGGGACACACTCTCTGGCAGGTGTCGCAGCCGTATATGCGGTTGCCGAGATCCACACTGTCGGGAAGCTCGCCGCGATACTCGATGGTGAGATAGGAGAGGCATCGTGACGCGTCGATGGTGCCGTCGCCTCTGATTGCTCCGGCAGGACATGCACGCTGACAAGCCCCACAGTCGCCACAACGCCTGTTACAAGGCTCTGTAGGCGTTATCTCGGCAGTGGTGAGGATTTCCCCAAGAAAGAAGTAGGAGCCGCGAGAGGGCAGGATAAGCAGCGAATTCAGCCCCTTGAATCCAAGGCCCGACTTTATGGCCCAATAACGCTCAAGCACCGGGGCGGTGTCGACACACACGCGTGTGGCCGCTCCGGTGAGCTGCGTCACATAATCGGCAAGGCGTGACAAGCGTTCGCGCACCACTTCGTGGTAGTCACGGCCGTAGGCGTAGTAGGCAAAACGCAGATTGTCGGGCTGCCTGAATTGTGCAGGATAGTAGTTGAATGCTGCTGTTATTATGCTTCGTGCTTCAGGAAGAATCAATCGCGGGTCGGCGCGAAGATCGGGATAACGTTCAAGATAGGACATGGTGCCGTGACATCCCTCGGCAATCCATTGACTATAGCGTGACATGGTTTCGGGGTCGACAGGCTCGGCCGCTGCGATGCCTATGTCGGTTATGCCGAGTCGGCGGGCCTCGTCGATGAGGTCGTCCTTACATATCGATGGCCCTGAACTCATAGCCCTGCTCCTTAAGCCACTCGATGGCGCGGGGCAGTGCGTAACGCAGGTTGCGCTCGGCCTTCAGTGAGTCGTGAAAAACAATAATGGAACCGTTGCGGGCAAAACGCTTTATGTTCTTCAGCACCTGCTCGCCGTTGAGTTTCTTGGAGTAGTCGCGTGACACAAGGTCATACATGATGATGTTGAAATGCTCCTTGATGACCTTGGCCTGTCCCCAGCGCATTATGCCGTGAGGCGGCCTGTAGAGGGGACTGTCGATGAGGTCGTCGGCCTCCTTGATGTTGCGGAGATAACGCGGTGTCTGCACCTTGAAACCTTGCAGATGGTTCATAGTGTGGTTGCCCCAGCTGTGTCCGCGCTTCTTTATCTCTTCAAGCAGATGCGGATTGCGCTTAACGTTATCGCCTACAAGGAAGAATGTTGCCTTTATACCGTAATAATCGAGGAGGTCCAATACCCAAGGAGTTACCTCGGGTATCGGGCCGTCGTCGAATGTAAGGTATACCACCTTGCGTTTCTTACGCTTTATGCGCCACACCGCTTCGGGAAACAGAATGCGGTAGAGCAATGGCGGTTGTTCGATAAACATGTATCAGTGACGCGTTTATAGATTCTCGTCAATTGATTGGGGAAGAGCCTCTTCGGCTGCGCGCAGATAGCGCGAGAAGTTGACTCCGCGAGCCTGAAGATCCTTCATCAACGACTCGGCATCGCCTCCGGCCTCGGCATATTGCTGAAGCAGCTGCAGATAGTAGGTGTCGTTGATGTAACGGTCGTCGCGCGGGAGCGTAGAGTACTGTGCGGGCGACAGGCTTTGGAAGTAGAGTATGTAGCCTGTATAGAGCTCTATCTCGTGCAACAGGATTTCCTGAGCTTTTTCAATGTCGTCCTTTCGATCCATGACAAGTCCGAGCCTGTCGTAGAGATCGGCAACCTGAGCGCCTATCTGTATGCCGTAGGGCGAGGTATATTCAGGGAGTTTCTCGGTCATGAGGTCGAGAACGTTCTGAGCCTTGGTGTAACGATCGACAATGAATTTGTGAATCTTTTCACGCTGAGCCTCATCCATCGACGCGCTGTCGTTGTTGAGATATATCTCGGCTCCCACTCCTTCGTTGTAGAGCGAGGTTGCAAGTCGTAGTATGGTGCTGCGGGTTGTCGTCACCATGCGCCTTACCGTTTCGTCGAGATATATGTCGTCGGCGCTCTTGGCTTTGTCGATGCCTCCCCAACGGAATTTGTTCACGACATTGTCATAGGCTTTGTCGGTGTTTACATCGATTGTGTAGCCGTCGAAGTCGTGGTTCTTTATCGGACCAACTTCGTAGGCCATTCCGGTCGAGCGCATGTAGGGCGACAAGTTGAGATAGTAGTCGTCGGGAATAGTCATCGCAAAGTAGATGGGTCGTTTCCATCCGTTTGCGGCATTGGTGGCGATCATGTCGAGTGATATGACATTGCTAAGCGAAAGTCCTCCGTCGGGCACATCGCTAAGATTCACATCAATGTATTCCTCAACAGCGGCTGCTTCATCTTCGCTCACCCTACCCTCCTTTACTACGGCTTCCTTGTCGACGGGAATGTACATGTTGGGGTAGCGGAACTCCGACAATCCCCATGAATTCTTGTTGGAATCATCGGAATAGAGAGCCTTCAACGCCGACAGGGCGTTTACCTTGGCGGTGTCGGGAGTGAGGAAGTAGTTGAATTGTCGCTTGTCGTGGGCATATTTGTCGGGCGTAGCCATCATGTCGATTGCCGCAGCGTCATAGGTCGGATACTTCATCTGGTTGACATACCAGTCGGTTGTCAGGTAGGAGAGGTTTACGACTCTTACATCGGTGCGGAATCCCTCGACTTCCTGGGCATACCACAAGGGGAATGTATCATTGTCGCCGTTGGTGAATATGATACCGTTTGGCTCGACGCTTGACAGGTAATTCATACCGAAGTCACGTGCCGCATATCGTCCCGAACGGTCGTGGTCGTCCCAAGTCTGCGACACCATCTGTAACGGAACAATCAAGCCTATAAGGCATGCAATCGACACGGCTATTATGCCGGTGCGGCGCTGTGAGGGAGTTTCCTCCGAATCAACAGTCGAAGCCGCCGGACGCTTTTTCTTGGATTCAACGGCGTTGACAATCAGTCGCCATATACCGGCGACTCCCATGCCCACCCATATTGCAAATGCGTAGAACGATCCGGCAAATGCGTAGTCACGCTCACGGGGCTGGTTGGGTGTCTGGTTCAGGTAAAGCACGATGGCTATTCCGGTCATGAAGAAGAGGAATGCAACCACCCAGAATTGCTCGATGCCACGCTTTGAAGTGAATGACTGCCAGCCGATTCCTATTATACCGAGCAGAAGCGGCAGCATATAGAACACGTTGTGTCCCTTGTTGCCCTTGCCGAGGGGTTCGGGAAGCAGCGACTGGTCGCCGAGGCGGGGATTGTCGATGAAGGGGATGCCCGATATCCAGTTACCGTGGGTCACCTCACCGTTACCCTGTATGTCGTTCTGTCGTCCTGCAAAGTTCCACAGGAAGTAACGCCAGTACATGTGGTTGAGCTGGTAGTTGAAGAAGAACTGAAGGTTTTCCAGGAATGTAGGCTTTATGCGGGTCTGCTGATTGCCGGGATAGGGATTTCCGTTCTGGTCGACAGCGGTTGTCACCGTAACGGGCTTGCCCTTCATTCCGGTCCAGTCCTTGTAGGCGCCTGCATATTTTCCGTCATACATTCGCGGGAATAGCATGTTGAGCTCGGGAGTCATGACATACTCACTCTTGTGACCGATCACTTCGTAACGGTCGGGGTCGTCGGGCGATGTCTTTACGCTCTTGCCGTAGAGTACCTTACCCTCTTCCTTCATGGCCTTGGGCTGGCCTGAGGCATCGACTTCGTAGACTATGCCCGAATTGAATGTGTTGCCGTAAAGCAGCGGACGGTCGCCATACTGCTCTCGGTTAAGATAGGAGCTGAGGTCGAATACGTTGTCGGGCGCATTCTGATTCATGGGCGTGTTGGCCGATGAACGTATGAGCAGCAACGCATAGGAGGAGTAGCCGATGAAGATTACCGTTATGCTCAACAATATCACATTGAAGATGCGCACGGGTATCTTCTTGAGATAGACAAACAGGTAGTAGAGCAAAGCGCCGAGCAGCACTACGGGAATCAACCACCCGTCGCCGATGAAGGTTATACCCGACAGGAATACCGCAAGGAAGAATGATAGCTTCATCAGCTTCTCATTGCGCTGACGGTAAAGCTCATAGACAGCCCATATCATCATGCCCAATGCAATGATGGTGTAGGCCAATGCTCCGCTGTTGTAGCCCATTCCGAATACGTTGACAAACAACAGCTCGCAATACTGTGCCATCTCGATGAATCCGGGAACGAGTCCGTAGAGAATCAGTGCCACGATTACAAACGACACGAGCAGTGCAATGAGCGAGCCCTTGCCGTCGGGGTTCTTGAATTTCTTATAGTAGAACACAAGCACGATTGCCGGAATACAGAGCAGGTTGAGCAGGTGCACGGCAATCGATATGCCGATTACGTAGGCAATGAGTACGAGGTAACGGTCGCTGTGAGGCTGGTCGGCCCTGTTTTCCCACTTGAGGATGAGCCAAAACACCAAGGCGGTACAGAACGATGAAAAGGCGTAAACCTCACCCTCTACGGCCGAGAACCAGAAGGTGTCGCTCCAAGTATATACAAGCGCACCGCATACACCTGAACCGAATATGGCAAGCATCTGGGTGAGTGACACCTTTGTCGCATCATCATTGACAATCAGCCTCTTGACAAGGTGGGTGATGGTCCAGAAGAGCAACAGGATGGTGCCTGCGCTCAATAACGCCGACATTGTGTTGACTGCTATTGCCACATGCTGGGCGTCGGGTGCGAAGTTGACGAAGAATCGTGCGGCAAGCATGAATATCGGGTTGCCCGGCGGGTGTCCGATTTCAAGTTTATAACCTTGTGATATGAATTCTGGGCAGTCCCAGTAGCTCGCGGTGGGCTCGAGTGTGAGCAGATAGGTGACGGCTGCGATTACAAACATCAGCCATCCGAGCGAGTTGTTTAGTATGCGATATTGTTTCATCCGTTAGGGAAAAATGTGACAATAAAGGCCTGTCAGCCAAAATAAACACGCAAAGATAAGTATTTATCTCGGTATAATGCCGCTTCGGAGGGTGTAAATGTGAATATCGTGATTTAACTTTAACGATTATTCAAAGTTCCATGTGATGATGCCCACCTGTTCGGCCTGGGCGTCGAGGTCGACCGAGAACCGTGAGTTGCGCGATGCCTCGATGCAGCTTCGGCGAGTGGCGCTGTTGGCTGCCGCCGGTCCGCTACCTCCCACATAGGTGGGATTGCCAACCACCCTACCCTGTCGGTTGACGCTTACGCGTATGCGTATCGTTCCGCTGAGCGTACTGCTCGGGCGGCCCCATGACTCGGCCGTGCGGCCCTTGAGGTTGTGTCCCGGCATTCCGCTCACAGCCCCGGTTGTCGAGTTTCCGTTGGGCGAGCCGGTCTTGCCTGAGCCTTTCTTTCCTGAGAAGCCGCTTTTGAGTCGGTCGCTTATCTTGGATTGCTTTTCGGCGCGTTCTTTCTCGCGCTTAACCCGCTCACGTTCGGCAAGTTCCTCTTTTGTGGGGCCTGTTGGTGCGGGTTTCGGTTTCGCCTGCTCCTTCATCGGCGATTCCTGCTGGCTTGTTGTCAACGGAGCAGCTTCGTCGGATGGCAGTCCTTCGTTGGTCATGTCCTGACCCGAATGCGACGGGGCGTTCACCGCTTCGGCGGGTGCCGGTGTGTTGTCGGTCTGTGCCACTTCCTGCTGGATGTCGCCCAACATCACATATTCTCCTCCGAATACGATTTCGCTTGTGTCCTCGGGAGGCCAGCGGCGTTCTTCGGCCTCTCCGCTATAATGCAAGTAGACCAGGAGCAGTATAGCCGCGACGATTATGTGAAACACGGCTGTTCCGACTCCGGCTATGATGCGATCTTTCTGTGATTGTTTCATCGTGCGTGAGAGGTGTTGTTGTTTTGAGCGTTATATTTATTGAAGCGGTTGCGGGTTTGCGGCCGCTGACGGTGTAGTTTGTGTAGGTTTGGTGGCAAGCACCATCTTGAGGTTGTTGCGGGCTCCCATGTCAAGAACCTCAACAATCTTTCCGTAGGGTACCTCTTCGTCGGCGTATATGGCAATGAAGCTTTCGGGCTCGCTCTTCTGGGCAAGCTGGAGGAATGCCAACAGAGCTTCAGGCTCGATAGCCTGAGGCTCCTCGTCGCCAAATGATGCGTAGAGCCGATGCTCCTTGTCGATATACACCCTTGTGCCGGGTTTGATGGCTGTCTGCTCGGAGCTTTGGGGCAGATTCACTTCAAGAGCCGTAGGGAAAACGAATGTGGAAGTGACCATGAAGAAGATGAGCAGAAGGAAGATGACATCGGTCATTGATGCCATCGAAAACATCGCCATCATGTCGTGGGGTCGTCTAAGTGCCATGACTGGTTGCGTTTTTATTGGGCCGGCTCGTTGAGCAAATCCATGAATTCCATAGTCTTACCCTCAAGAAGCTTCATGACGCCGTTGATGCGTGACACAAGGTAGTTGTAGGCAAACAGAGCGATAATACCTACCACAAGACCTGCTACGGTAGTGACAAGCGCTTCATAGATACCTCCGGCAAGTACGCCGATATTGGCGGCCGAGCCTGCGCTTGCAAGCGAGAAGAATGCCTCGACCATACCTATTACCGTTCCGAGGAATCCGAGCATGGGCGCTCCCGCAGCGGTTGTTGCGAGCCAGGGCAGTCCTTTTCCGAGATTGGCTATCTCAAGGTTGCCGGTGTTCTCGATTGCTACAAGCACATCGTTCATCGGGCGTCCTATTCGGCTTATGCCCTTTAATATCAGTCGGGCGTAGGGCGAACCGTTCTTCTTGCAAAGATTTTTCGCGCTCTCGATCTCGCCCTCATGGATGTAGTCCTTTATGCGCTTCATGAACGATGCGTCTTCGCGGTTGGCGCGGCGCAGTACGATATAGCGTTCAATGAATATGTATATGCATATTATGGAAAGGAGGGCCAACGGAATCATTATGAATCCACCTTTAAGACACAATTCCCACACTGAAAGCTCAACGGGCTCGGGAGCCGGAATGCTCTCCACCACTTCGGCAGTCGTGGTTACGGTGTCGGTCAGCGTGTCGGGTACTTGGGCTTTAATAATGCCTGTTACGGTCGATGCGCTATTTGCAACCGTGGATATGATGTGGGTTGCAGCATCGAATACCTGTGAGATAAGCGAGTTTAGGGTTGACATGAAATATATTTATTGTGATGAATTCTTGTAGAGGATTTGTTATCTCAGGCAAGGCACTCCTTGTATTGCCTGATTGTTTCTTTCAGTCCGAGATAGAGGGCATCGGAAATCAGCGCATGTCCTATCGACACTTCGTTGAGAAACGGTACACGCTCGTGGAAGAACTTCAGGTTGGCGAGGCTGAGGTCGTGACCTGCATTTACGCCAAGACCTGCCTTGTGGGCTGCGCGGCTTGCTTCGACGAAGGGAGCCACCGCTTTTTCGGGATTGGTGGGATACAAGTCGGCATAGGGCTTGGTGTACAGCTCCACGCGGTCGGCGCCTGTGGCTGCGGCGTTTTTTATGTTTTCAATATCGGTGTCCACGAATATCGATGAACGTATTCCGGCATCACGAAGGCGATCGACTATGTCAGTCAGGAATTCCATGTTTTCCTTTACGTTCCATCCTGCGCTTGACGTTATTGCATCGGGAGCATCGGGTACAAGGGTCACTTGTTCGGGTTTCACTTTTAGAACGAGATCCAAGAACTCCGGAGAAGGATATCCCTCAATGTTGAATTCAGTTTTAACAAGCGGGCGTAGGGCAAATACATCGTCATGACGGATGTGACGCTCGTCGGGGCGCGGATGTACGGTTATACCGTTGGCTCCGAATGATTCGCAATCAATAGCAACTTGCTCCACGTTAGGCACATTCTCACCTCTTGCATTTCGCAAGGTGGCTATTTTGTTGATATTTACACTTAAATTAGTCATCTTTTTTACCTCTAATAGTAGTAAAGTGTTGTTATTATTAAAAGCTTACTTTAGTGTGGAATAAAATTCTTATATTTGTAAGCTAAAAATAGCGACTACAAAAGTAATCAGAATAAATAAGAAAGCGAAAAGTTTTGACAGCAAAAGACGCCATATCGACACAAATTGTACCTTTACGCTCGGCTACTACCTATAGAGAGGGTCTTGAAGAGATGCGTAACGCAGGCCGTCACATTCTCCCGGTGGTTGACGACGGGGTGTATATAGGCTTGGTTAGCGACTCGGCACCGCTTTATGCTATGGAGAGTGTAGGCGATGCGGTCACCGTTATGAAGCCGGTAATTGCGTCCACCCCAATGCCGCTGCTGTTGTGGCGAATGGTCGATGAGCAGGCTTCGATATTCCCTGTTGTCGACGACCTTACCGGCGATTACATAGGAGCTGTCGACCGAGAGTCGATTATCAGGTCGGTAGCGCGGCTTTTCCCTCAGGTTGATGAATCCACTGAATTGACCATAACCTGTCGTCCGAGCCAATACAGTGCATCGGCCATAGCGCATGCCGTTGAGGATGCCGACGCGCATCTGCTTAATCTTAATGTTACAGCCGGCACGGCACCCGACAGCCCCACGACAGTGCAGTTGCGTGTCAACCACAGTCGCGGAGAGTCGGTGGCACGCTCGCTTCAGCGTTACGGATATGACACGGTTGAAATGGGCGGCACGCCGGGACTTGTAAATTCGGATCTTGCCGAGAGGGTGAACGCCTTGTTGCACTATCTGGAGGTGTGACATAAGAATTAAACGGATATTGATGTTATGAGAATAGCGGTTTACGGCAACAGTTACCAGGAAGAGCATCTTGAAGAGCTTTCGGCGCTTTTTGAGTTGCTGTCGACGCATAATGCCTGGGTTGAGATTGAGGCTTCGTTCTACCGTTATCTGTGTAAGGTGTTGCCTACGCCTCCAAAAATAAACGATGTGATAGAGGGCGACGATTTTTCGGCCGCCATTGCCTTAAGCCTCGGCGGTGACGGAACTTTCCTGCGCACCGCGCAATGGGTGGGGAAAAAGGAGATTCCGATATTGGGAATAAACACCGGGCATCTGGGATATCTTGCCGATGTGAGAATAAGCGATGTGGGCAAATGCCTTGAATGCGTATTCAACGGAAACCACCGCATAGATTCACGCACGATGATTGAGGTCGATTGTGCTGAAACCGATGTTGACGGATGGCCTTACGCACTTAATGAGGTGGCCATTCTGAAGCAGGATACATCGTCGATGATCGACATGGAGGCCCGAATAGGCGATGTATTGCTCGCCAATTACCGGGGCGACGGATTGATAGTATCGACACCTACCGGTTCGACCGGTTATAATCTGTCGGTGGGCGGACCGATATTGGAGCCTTCGGCACCTGTGTGGGCCATATCGCCCATTGCCGCCCATTCGTTGACCATGAGGCCGCTTGTTGTCAGCGATGACAGCGTGTTTTCGGTCACGACACATTCACGGTCGGATGCCTATCGACTGAGTCTTGACGGTCGTTCGGTGAGCCTTGCCGCCGGAACAACCGTGACGATGAGGCGTGCGCCTTTCGTGACAAAAGTTATTCAAAGCCAGGACCACCATTTTTCCGACACGTTGCGCGACAAATTGCTTTGGGGCATTGACAAAAGATGAGTGAGGCAAAGCTTGTCGAATTTCCCGATTTGGGAACGGTGAGAATAGCGTTTCGCAACAACACGTCACGCATCAGTGCGCGATGGAAGGACGGCATTGTGAGTGTATCGGCTCCTGCGGGGATGGATTTCAATGAAATTTTGAGGACAATAGAGCGTTTTACGCCACGACTTATGTCGTTGCGCAAGGATGTCACTTACCGTGAAGGAGTCATGGAATTTGAAGGTATAACCTTTGAAATCAGGCGACAAAGCGTTTGCCCCGGAAAGGTGCTTGGCTCGATAATGATGCCGAGGGCCTTTATTGAGGTGGGTGTGTCGCTCGACATGGACGACATCGATGTGAAGCGTGCCATAAGCAGGATTATGTGCCGCATTGCACTGAAGGTTGCCGACAAGGTGTTGCTGCCCGGAGCCCGCAAGCTGGCTGCGGAACTGAATCGCCGCCCGGCGGAGTGGGGAATAATGCGAGGACATTCCACGCTGGGCCGCTGCAGCGGTTCAGGCGTTATACATCTGAGTTACGTGCTTGTGTTCATGCCTCAGGAGCTGCGTGACTACATAGTGTGTCACGAGCTCGCGCATCTTGAGGAGATGTCACACTCCAAGCGCTTCCATGCGATATGTGACAAACTTTGTTCGGGGCGTGCCGCCGAGCTTGAACGCAAGCTCAAAGCTTACCGATGGCCTATAATCAAGATGTAGGCTTAGACAATGGGATGGATGAACAGGAATCGGGCTCCGTTGCGGTAGTTGGGGTCGATGCACACTTCACCGTTAACCATGTTGGCTATAAGTCGGCATATATGCAATCCGAGTCCTGAGCCTTGTGAGAAGTTGTTGACTTTCTCAAATCGGTTGAATATCATCTTCATCTTGTCGGCCGGGATGCCTATTCCCGTATCGGTAACCGAGAATACCACCTGTTTATTTTCCTTGTCTACTTTGTATCCCAAAGTTATCGAGCCCCGAGATGTAAATTTTGTGGCATTTTTGAGAAGGTTTATGAGAACTTGCTCGACACGGGCGGCATCGGTGTTGAGAACGAAGTCTTTATCGCCTTCGTTTTCAAACTTCATGATTACTCCGGGGTTGGCGAGGTGCTCGACCACGCTTATGGCTATCGAACATATTTGCTGTAGCGATGTGGGTTTGGGGTCAAGCTTAATTGTTCCCGTTTCCATTCCGGCGGTATCAAGCACATCGTTTATGAGCGTGAGAATCATTTCGTTGTTGATCATGATTATGTCGGAATAGCGTTCCATGTCGCCTCGATATTTTTCGGGTATGCTGTCGACAATAAGTTGCGAGAATCCTATGACGGCGCTCAACGGGGTGCGGATTTCGTGACGCATGTTTCTGATGAACTGGGTTTTCATCTTGTTGGCGCTCTCGGCCTGGTTGCGGGCCTCGATTAGCTCCTGTTGCGCCGTGATGAGGTTTTCCTGTTCCCGTTGCAGCTTTTCGCGTGATTTTTCGAGATTCTTGGCAAGTCGTCTTGTCCTGAGATATAGCCATATAGCTATTACGAGCATTACCAGCAGGATGATACCCGCTGTAATGACGACGCGCAGTAGCTTGCGGTTGGACTCCAGTTCGGAGTTTCGCATCTCAAGTTCAAGCTCGACATTGCGGTTGCGCAGCTCGTTTATGTCAAATTTTATCTGAAGTTCCTTGTATATTTCGGCGGCTTTCAGCTTGTTGTACTCTTCAAGCTGCTTGTTGTAGGCCATTGTGGCTTCAAGGAGTGACTCCTTGTCGTTTATCGCGCCGGCAGCCTCCATCATCAGCTTGAGGAATTGACGCCTATGCTGTGCGTTGACGGGATTGTCGATCTGCTTTTTCAACAGATGCAGGGCTTCCTTGTAGCGCTTTGTCGCCATAAGATAGTATATGGTGCTGCGCTGATTGTGCATGATGTCGTTTCTGATGGTCGAATTGCGGCGTGATATCGCGTTTATCTGATTGTTGTAGTCCTCGATCTCTTCGGGCGAGAGCACCGAGTAGTTGCTGAGCATGCGACGATAAACGTTATAGTAGTTTGCGTCGTAATTCCTGTAGCGTCGTCCTTGACTGTGATAACGTTTTTCAAGTTCTTTGACAATCTTCAGCTGCTCCTTATCGGCGGCTATAGCCTGAACATACTGGTTATTGGCTGTGTATATCGGCCCCATCTGCGAATAGTACATATTGCGTAGCGGGTTATATTCCTGGGGCAGTCGATTGATGAGGTTTATTAGCTTGTTGGCATAGTCGACATATAGCTCACCGTGGGTTGTGGTTCCAAGATATATGCATAGGTTGAAGAGTTGGCGTATGCGGTCGTACAGGTCGTTGCTGGGTTCTTCGTTGTATTCTTTCATAAGCTCGCGCAGTCGGTACTGGCGCTCGGCTTCGGTTGCGTTGCTTGCTTGTTTGGCGTTAAGCGCTATTTCAAGAAAAAGTTTTGTCATTTTCTTGTCATCGCTCTCAGGAACGAGTTCGGTTTCGGCTATTAGCACTTTGTGCATCGAATCGGACGGTGCGATCAGATATAGGTTTGAGAGATTACGAAGTATGTCAAGCTGTACATCGTAGAGCTTGTTTGCCTTGGCAAATTCGTAAAGTTCATTACCTATTTCCTTTTGATCCTTGCGTGGTGTAATGTCGAATATATTATACATTATGTTCAGACTGTCGGCAACGGTTTTTGACCGGGATAGTTCACGCTGCAGACTGTCACGAACAGATATAGGTGCTGATAATAGATGGTTGATGTTCGTCATCAGTAGTGTGACGAACAAAAATAGCTTTAATCGGGACATTATGTCATGTTAGGTTAATATTGCAAAAATAGGGATTTTTGTGAAAAGCGTAGTATAAAAACGATTAAAACAGACCATCAATTAACCAAATTGTAATCTTGGTTAGCGAAAAATAGATTTGATTATAACACAATCAGATTATTTCAACCGTAGGGCTAAGCAGGTATAGATTGGAGGTGGCGCGTGTCACGGCAGTGTACAGCCAACGGTAGAAGTCGATTCCCATAGCTTCGGGAGGAATGTAGCTCATGTCGACAAAAACATTGCTCCATTGTCCGCCCTGCGCCTTGTGACATGTCACGGCGTAGGCATACTTCACCTGTATTGCATTGAAGTAGGGGCTCTTCAAGGCGTTGGCGGCTCGTGTTGCTGCCGATTGCTCGCTGTCGTCGGGGTCGGCGACTATGCTTTCGTAGAGTTTCATCATCACCTCGCGGCTCATTGAAGCGTCGTCCGACACAAGAGTGTCGAGCATAATCTTACAGTCGAGAGTTATTTCACGGTCGGGGAGAAGTAATCGCACATCGGCAAACCGGTGACCGTAGCGTGACTCGGTGGAATAGATTTTTTCAACCATTGCCACATCGCCGTTGGCAATGAAGTCGAGTCCCTTTATCTTCTTGCTCCAGTAGTAGTTGTTTTTGGCGACAAGAAGCAGCTCCTCGGATGTAAGCTCCTCTTCGCTGTAGAAGATGCGTGAGCGTATTGCGAGATTAAACTCGGTGGCGCGTTTGTTGGAGCGTGTTATCAATATGGATTGTGACACACCGTCACGTGCATAGGCTTCGTTTATCATGTCCTCAAGCTCTTCACCGTCAACCACGTTTACATCACTAAATGGTGTTACGGTGAGCTTTGGCGGGGGCAGGGGATCCTTTTTCATAGCCCGTCTAAGCCATGTGGCGTTATATAGGATTCCGGAGTCGGATGCCTGCCTGACGGTTGCAGTGAGCACCGCACGATTGACTCTCAACCCGAGCGACCGCAGCTGCTTAACGCTCATGGCAGGACTCTCCTCGCATCCTACAGGAGGCAGCTGGGCGGTGTCGCCGAGTAGAATCAGTCGGCAGTTGATGCCTGAATAGACATAGTGTACAAGGTTTTCAAGAAGATTGCCCGATGAGCTGTCGTCGCCTATCATGGATGCTTCGTCGACGATGAATACGACATTTGTCGAGTTGTTACGTGCCTGACGGAGCACACGTGCCGATGTGATGTCGTTGCCTCCTACACTGTAAATACGCCTGTGTATCGTGTAGGAGGGGTGCTTGGCAAATGCGCCGAGCACCTTGGCGGCGCGTCCCGTAGGCGCGAGTAGCACGGTGCCTATGCCCACCGAATTGAGTGTGCGTACAAGTGCGGCACATAACGATGTTTTTCCCGTGCCGGCATAACCGTTGAGCAGGAATACGGTGTCGGAAGGTGTGCGTGACGAGCAGAATCGTGACAACGCCGCTATCACCTCGACTTGCTGTGAAGTGGGGGTGTAGGGCAATGAGCTCACGACAAGCTCGGCAAACTGCATCGTATCCATCGTGCGGGTCTATTGTTTTGCCGGTTGCGGCTTGTCGGTCGTGGAGCGCGTAACGAAAGCCACGCCTATGAATATCAGCGCCGTTGCGGTGATTTTGGTCAATCCGAAAGCTGCGATTCCTATTGCTGTTGCAAGCAGGGCCGAGAATACCGGCTGGAAATAGGTGTACATGCTCACTACCGTAGGCTTAAGCAAACGCTGGGAGTAGGGTATGAGCAGATAGGCGATGAATGATGCGAAAATGATGATGTAGGCCATCGACCACCACACGAAAGGCGGCAGCGAGGTGTAGTCGACCTCCATAAGCCACGGTAGACAACAGGGCACGTAGGTGACGGCCGAGAACCAGAACATCCACTTCATCATGGTCCATGGCGAGTAGCGGCTTATGATGTCCTTGAATATAACGTAGTACAACGCTGCGCAGAATTGGGCGGCAAGGCACAGGATGTCGCCGAGTACGGGGTTGGTCGAGCCATGGGAGCTGTCGCTGTCCGACAACACGAGCATCAACGCACCTCCAAGGCCCACGGCCACACCGGCAGCCTTCATCCATGTTATGGGCATTCCTATGAGTATTGCCGCAAGAATCATGGTGAAAATAGGCGTGATGGTGCACATGACGGTGGCGTCGATGGGTGATGTGAGGCCTACACCCATGATGTAAAGCCCTTGGTTGCAGGCAATCATCAGGATGGATGCGAGAAACAGCTTCATGTAGTCGCCTCGCATTATTTTCTCCTTCTTTACAATGGACGACGGCAATATCATGTCCATGATGAAGAAAACCAAAGCTCCCCCGGCGATTCTTATCGCCGAGAGAGCAACCGGGCTGACCAGCCCTGTAAGCAGTATGGTCTTGGAGATTGGGGCCATTATACCCCACACCATATTGGCAAACAACATTGCCAGATGTCCTTTCCAAGCTCCGTTGTCGGATAGTGTACGAGTCATTTTTCAGTTATGAATCGCTATTTTTTGAGACTCCATTCGTAGCCGTCCTTGGTGTCCTTGATGTCAAAACCTATTTCAGAGAGGCGATTGCGTATAAGGTCGCTTGTTGCCCAATCCTTCGACGCTTTAGCCTTGGCGCGGATGTCGAGAAGTAGTCCCACAGCATCCTCAAAGGGCTTCAGAGCCTCGCCTGATGACGCTCCGTTGCCGAGAATGTCGGTGCGTATGCCGAGAATGTTGATCAGGAATATGTCAAAGAGCTCCTTCAGTTCCTTGATGTCGTCGGCTGTAGCGGTGGCCTTTCCGTCGTTGACTTGATTTATGAGTCGGCAAGCCTCAAACAGGTGTGCGATTACAATAGGAGTGTTGAGGTCGTCGTCCATTGCCTCGTAGCATTTTGCACGAAGATCCTTTACATCGATTGTCGATGTTTCCGACGGCGTGAGTTCGTAGAGTCGTCGCCATCCCTCAAGCATTCGGTTAAGAGCTTTCTCCGATGCCTGGAGCGCTTCGTTAGAGAAGTCGAGAGTGCTTCGGTATTGTGCCTGCAGGATGAAGAAGCGTATGGTCATGGGAGAGTAGGGCTGTTCAAGCGACGGATGCGAACCGGTGAAGAACTCATCGAGTGTGATGAAGTTGCCGAGTGATTTGCCCATCTTCTGTCCGTTGATGGTAATCATGTTGTTGTGCATCCAGTAGTGTACGGTTTCCTTGCCGTTGTGAGCCACCGACTGAGCTATCTCACATTCGTGATGGGGGAACATCAGGTCCATGCCGCCTCCGTGTATGTCAAATGTTTCACCGAGATACTTTTCGCCCATGGTCGAACATTCGAGGTGCCAGCCGGGGAATCCCTCGCTCCAGGGCGAAGGCCAGTGCATTATGTGTTCGGGCGCTGCCTTTTTCCAAAGGGCGAAATCGGCCGGATTGTGCTTCTCCTGCTGACCGTCAAGCGCACGTGTGGTGGCGAGCAGCTCGTCAATGTTGCGTCCCGAAAGTTTGCCGTAATGGTGGTCGCGATTGTACTTTGGGACATCGAAATATACCGAACCTTCGCTGATGTAGGCATATCCGCTGTCAAGAATCTTCTTGATATATTCAATCTGTTCGATAATGTGACCCGATGCGTGAGGCTCGATTGACGGCGGCAATACGTTCAGGTCGTCCATGGCCTTGTGGTAGCGGTTGAGATAGTGCTGTACCACTTCCATGGGCTCGAGCTGTTCAAGTCGAGCTTTCTTGGCAATCTTGTCCTCGCCTTCGTCGGCATCGTGTTCAAGATGACCCACATCGGTTATATTGCGCACGTAACGCACCTTGTAGCCGAGATGGTTGAGGTAACGGTAAAGGATGTCGAATGTTATTGCAGGGCGTGCGTGACCGAGATGTCCGTCACCGTAGACGGTTGGGCCGCATACATACATTCCCACTCTTCCTTCGTGTATGGGGACGAAACGTTCCTTGCGGCGTGACAGTGAGTTATATAAAGAAAGATAATTTTCGATCATAGTCGTAATTTTTGTGAGTTACTTTTTTATTATCAAGCTTTGAAGGGATTGGGCAGGTCGCCGTTGTTGCCCATAGGACGGCGAGGCTCGATTACGCCGAAGGTCTTCTCATACAGTTCGACATTCTCACGCAGGGCAAAAAGCAGCTGCTTGGCATTTTCGGGAGTCATGATTATGCGGCTCTGCACCTTGGCTTGCGGCATGTTTGGCGCAAGCGCGATGAAGTCCATGAAAAATTCGTTGGGCGAATGTACTATCATTGCGAGATTGGCGTAGTGACCGTTTGCCACTTCGGGGGTAAGCTCTATCTTAATCTCGTTCTTTTTTCCGTTGTTGTTATCCATATCGTGAGGGTGTTATTGTTTTTTAGTGAATATGTAGATGTCCTTTTTTAGGTTTGTGTCGTTGACATGTACTTTTATCGACTGACAAGTGGGGAGTGACCACAAGTTGGTCATGTCGAATGAAGCATAGGTTTCCATCATGTAGTTTTCGGGCTGACCTTGCTTGTCATGGACGAGGTAGACCTCGGGCTGCGGATTTTTCAGAGTGAGAGAGTCGACCACAAGTCCGAATTGACGCGGTTTCTCGGAGTATTCCACCTTCATGCGCAGATTCAGGTAGTTGCCGGTGCGCCATATCGAGTTAAGATAGACCGGCGTGGCTGTCCAGTTGTATTTTTCGATGGGGCGTATGCGCGTCGTGTCGTTGTTGATAAGGGTGAGTCCCACTACCTTTACCGCTCCCGAAGTATAGGGCTCTCCCGATTCTGGATAGTAACGCAGCAACACTCGGTTGTTGACTATTTTTTCGGGGAGGTCTACATTGCCGGCGGTGAGTTTTATGAGCGGAGAGTCATCGTAACGCTGAAATTCAAATCTTGTGTCATTGCCCACCGATGTGACAGTGACAATGTCACTAAGCATCATCTCGGTGCTATACTCCTCGTCGCTGCATGAGCTCATGGTCACAGCCATTAATGCGGCCATGAATGATGCGATTGTCTTATATCGGAAAATATGTGTCATTTAGGCAATGATGTCTTTTTGATTTATTATTTCTGTTATGTGACCGTCACGCATGTGTATTATGCGGTCGGTGTCGGCGGCCAGCGACTCGTCATGGGTGACGATGACAAACGTGTGTCCCATGTCGCGACGAAGGTCGAAGAACAGCTTGTGCAGCTCACGCCTGTTGTGGCTGTCGAGGCTTCCCGACGGCTCGTCGGCTAGCACTACACGAGGGCTGTTGACAAGCGCACGTGCCACGGCGGCACGCTGTCGCTCTCCTCCCGATAGCTGAGCCGGCTTATGGTCGGCGCGGTCAGCGAGTCCGAGGTACTCTATCAGCTCCTTGGCCTTGGAGAAGGCTGCCGCACGGCTGCTTCCTCCGATAAGTGCCGGCATTGCCACATTCTCAACAACGGTAAACTCGGGCAAAAGTTGATGAAACTGGAAAACAAAGCCTATGTTGCGGTTGCGGAATTTTGCAAGTCGCGCGTCCTTAAGCGACATGACATCCTCGCCGTCGTAAAGCACCTTGCCCGAGTCGGGGCGTTCGAGAGTGCCTATTATTTGCAGCAGAGTTGTCTTTCCCGCTCCGCTGGGGCCCACAATCGACACTATTTCGCTCTTCATAATGTCGAGGTTTATGTCGGAGAGCACCTGCAGGTTGCCGTAGCTCTTTGATATGTCGCGTACTTGTATCATCTTTTTCCTGTAATGCTGTTTATGGCATAGGCGGCAAGCATCATGCCGAATATTGCCGGTATCCATGCCACGGTTCCGAATGATGATGCCTTGCAGGGCATCTCGTCGGTGAGTATGAGGGAGCTGCGCTGCGCCTGTTCGGTAGAGAACACCACCTTTACTCCCGAAGTGATTCCGCACTGTTTAAGCCGCTGACGCACCACTCGGGCAAGCCCGTCATGGAATGTTTCGGAGATGTCGGCGTAACGTATTTTCGTGGGGTCGACGCGTCCTCCCGCACCCATCGACGATATAAGCTTGATCTTATTGCGATAGCAGTGCTCTATCAATGCTATCTTGGGGGCTATGGAGTCGATGGCGTCGATGACATAGTGGGGATTGTCGCCGAGAATCGACGATACGTTATCGGGAGTCATGAACATCTCCAATGCCGTGACGGTACATTCGGGATTTATATCGTGGATGCGGCGTTTCATGACCTCGACCTTGGGCGCTCCTATTGTCGAGTGTAGGGCCGGCAACTGTCGGTTGAGGTTGCTCGGAGCCACTACATCGGCATCGACGATGGTTATGTGTCCCACACCGGCACGGGCGAGCATCTCCACCGCGTAACTGCCCACACCGCCGGTGCCCACAACGGTTATGCGCCGTGTAGCAAGCAGCTCCACTGCTTCGTTTCCGAGCAGCAGAGCCGTGCGTTGGTTGAATTCATTTACCGGCATTGGCGTGCAATTGCGGTTGTGGGGGAGTCGTTATTTTATCTTTGCCGCTGTTGCCGCAGGTATTGCGTTGCGGTTAACGAGCACGCTGAGAGTCTTTGCGAGGAAATAGGGTTCCGATACGTAGAAATATCCGTCATACACCTGATTGGTGTCCCAAGAGTTCTTTACCTTGTAATACTTGTTGCCCTTCTGGTCTACGGCCTTGCCTACGATGACCATGCCGTGGTCGTCGGTTGTTTCCTGACGGTCAAACATGTCCTGGCGTATCTCGGGGGTGATTTCCATCTCTTCAACCGGGCCCTTTATGTCGAAGCGTGAGTTGGCGCGGTCACGGTCGGAAAGCTTCACCCAACGGGCGAGTTCGGTTCCGGTAAGGTCCTTCTCGTCCTTTTCCTTAGGCATTACGGCAAAGCCTTCATTCCACTTGAAGCCGCCTTCGCTTACATCGGCAGCCCATACAACCGAGTAGCCTTTGTCGATAGCGTTGTCAACAACAGTCTTCAGCTCGTCAAGAGGCAGGTTGTAGTAGTTGCCCCAAAGCCAATTGTCGGAAACTTCAAGACCGAAAGGCTTGTAGTAGGGGTGATGAGTGAACGAGGTGAGGGGAACATAGTCGTCCATGTCGAGATTGAGCTCGGCTGCGAAGCTTTGCGGGGTGTAGGTCTTGCCGTTATAAGTGAACGATTCGGGCACTTCTCCCAGATAGGCGTCGAGGATTCCTTCAAATCCCTTAAGCCATGCAGTCGAATATTTGCGGTCGTGCTTGGCGATAACTGCGTCAAGATAGGCCTTCATGACAGCCGAAAGCTCACCGTGAACGTGCTTTTTCTCGCCATAGTTCAAGCCTGCGTAAGCCTCTTCGGGCATTGCGCCGTAGTGTTCCCACACGTAGGGAACATCAAGAATGCTGCCGCCCTGTGAAAAGTTGGTGGCACCGTTCATCCTTACGTATTTCTTTGCCTTGTCGATGTAGCAGTTGCGCACAACAAACATTTCGCTGAGATCGACTTCGGGAGCGCCTTTGTGCATGGCCTCTTCCTCAAAGAATGAGTTTCCTGAGAAGCACCAGCATGTACCGGTCTGGTTCTGGTCCTTAACGGGTGTGGTCTTAACCACTTTCACATCGGTGAATTTGAATCCTGTGCTGTCGTTTTTGGCAGCCTTGTCGTCGGCGCTGGCGTTGAAAGCCACTGCGCCGGCCAAAATGGCACTTAAAAGCAGTTTCATAATATAATGGCAATAAAAATTTAGTCGTTTGCTACAAAATTACATAAAATTAATAATAATCGAAACAATCGTCTTGAGAAATGTAGCTATTTGAATATAAAGCATGTCGAAGGGTTAAAAAATATTGTTTATCACGGTGTTGGAGCGGGGTTGCGGAACATTGGCCGAGGATGTTATGTTATATGGTTGAATGACTGCAAACAGAGGTAAAATATGATTGTGTCGCGGGACGCCGTCGTCAAATGATTCATGTGTCATATAGCTGATTTTTTGACAATTCAAATATTCTATCTAAATTTGTAGCTTGGTAAAGTTATCGAAATTTTTTACTTAATTATAAACAACATGGATAACCAAGATTTAGACCGTATAAGCTATGCTTTAGGGTTGAGTATGGGCAATAATTTCCGCAATTCGGGAATCAAGACTATCAATGTCCGTGATTTTGCCGATGGAGTTGCCGCAGTTTTTGAAGGCGCCAAACCTAAAATGAGCTATGACGAGGCAAAGGAAGAGATACGCATTTTCTTCCAGGCCATGGAAGAGGAGCAGCGTGCAGCCGCTCAGAAGATGGGTGAGGTGAATGCCGCTGCCGGAAAGGCTTTCCTTGAAGAGAACGGCAAGCGTGTGGAAGTCAACGTTACTCCTTCGGGACTTCAGTATGAGGTGCTGGAAGAGGGAACAGGCAAGCAGCCTTCAGCAGGCGACAACGTTACCGTACATTACACCGGCAAGCTCATCGACGGTACTGTATTTGACAGCTCGGTCGACCGCGGAGCACCTGCAACTTTCGGCGTAACTCAGGTGATACCCGGATGGGTCGAGGCTCTTCAAATGATGAAGGAGGGCGCAAAGTGGCGTCTTTTCATTCCGTCAAACCTTGCTTACGGACCTAACGGCGCCGGTAACATAATCGGCCCCAACTCTACCTTGATATTCGATGTAGAGCTTATAAAAGTGAATTAAACCAATTTATAATCAAATCAAAAAAAGGAATTATGAAGAAATTATTTATGGCTTGCGGAGTGTGCGCAATGCTTTTTAGTGCTACCGCATGCAATAAAAGCAACGCGGCCGGAAATGAGGACGCTGCGTTCAATGATTCAATCGCCGAACTCGCCGGAAAGGTAATCGGCTCGGAAATCGCCGGAAGTCTTGGTCAGTCAATGACTCCCGAACAGCTTAAGAAGGATGCCTACATACGCGGTATGCAGGTTGCCATCATGGCTGATACATCGGATATCGCATATCTTCAGGGATTGCGCGCAGGTGTAAACCTCGCACAGAACTTTGACGCTATGGCCAAGCAGGGCGGCATCGATATCGACCGCAACGTGTTCATGGCTTCGTTTAAGAAGGCATTCCTTGCCGACAGTGTAAACTCGGATGAGTTGTCGGCCAACAACATGGCTCTCCAGTTGATGATGCAGCGTGCACAGCAGCGCAGCGAGGAGCGTCGCAAGGCTGAGCTTGAAAATGCTCCCGAGGCAAAGGCCAATCGTGAGGCAGGTGAGAAGTTCATTGCCGACTTGAAGGCAAAGGATCCCTCAATCAAGACTACCGAATCGGGTCTTTCATATAAGGTGATCACTGAAGGTGCAGGTGATTCAATAACCGATACCGACCGTGTGGCTGTCATCTATAAGGGTGAGCTTACCGACGGAACCGTATTTGATGATTCAAAGGGTGAGGCTCGCACATTCAGCCCCCGCAGCGTAGTGCCCGGTTTCGGTGAAGGTCTTAAGCTGATGAAGAAGGGTGCCAAGTACATCCTCTACATCCCCGGTGACCTTGCTTACGGTGTTGAAGGACAACCCTACGCAAAGATCGGCCCCAACCAGACTCTCGTGTTCACTGTAGAAGTAGCAGGTGTAAACGAAACTCCCAAAAAGTAAGTAGTATCGCACACCATATATAAAATAAGTCCCTGCCGTTTATGAGCGGCAGGGACTTTCTATATAGAGGCGAATGTAAAAATCCTTGTTATTCGTAGTGTACCGGAATTTCGCGGTTGATGCTGTCATCAAGCGAAATGAGCGTTTCGGTGCCTTTTACACCGTGAATCATCTGTATTTTGTCGTTAAGCAGCTCCATAAGATGCTCGTTGTCGCGAGCATATAGCTTTATCAGCATGGTGTAGGGGCCGGTAGTGAAGTGACATTCTACTACCTCGGGGATTTTTTCAAGTTCGGGGACTACATCACGATACATGGCTCCGCGTTCAAGGTTGACGCCTATATAGGTGCATGTGCGGTAGCCGAGCACTTTGGGGTTTACATGGTAGCCCGATCCGGTTATTACCTTCAAATCAATCATTCGTTGAATGCGCTGATGTATTGCAGCGCGTGACACGCCACACTCTGTTGCCACGTCCTTTGACGGGATTCGTGCATTGCGCATCACTATTTCAAGTATTTTTCGGTCTAGGTTGTCAATTCTATCCATACAGGAACAAAATTATCGTTTTAAGTTGAAATGGAAAGCAAAAGTAGTGATTATTTTTTAGAAACAAAGCAAAGTGTCATAAAAATCATTCATTTCATGACTGATTAATCGAAAAACAGCTCTATCGGGTAATCCCGTTTAGTCATTAAGAAAGTATTTGTGGTTTATATGGTGGAATATTAAAAAACCACCCTGCGGTAGATTGTGTACCGCAGGGTGGTTGTGTATTTTACGCTGTTGTGCGTTATTATTCGCCTTCGGGAGCTGTTGCAGGTGCTGTGGGAAGCACGGGAGTTGCTGCGGGAGCTACATCGGAGTTGAAGTCGGCGGGCTGAGTCTGTTCGGTAGCCTGAGGCACGATGCGCGATGAGCTTTGGATGATGTTGCGCGGCATTGTGAATACACCGAGTATGGCAAGAAGGCATATTGCACCTGCAATCCACCATGTTGCTTTTTCGATGAAGTCATTGGTGCGGCGTACACCCATTACCTGGTTGGCACCACCGAATTGTGAAGAAAGGCCTCCGCCTTTTGATTTCTGTATAAGTACCACTCCGATCATGAGAATCGAGGCGATAACAGTGAGAGTGATAACGACTACGTGCATTGTTTTTTGTTGTTATTTTTGTTTTTGATATTGCTGATTTATGATAAGTTTCTGTAAGAAACGTAATTGGTCTGCAAAGTAAACACTTTTTTCCGGATATTTCAAACTTAAACCGCTTATAATTTCAAAAGCTTTGGCATAACGGTGTTGTTTTATGTAAATTTTGGCCAAACTTTCGCTTAATAGGGAGTCGTCCTGCACTTCAGGAGCCTGAATGGGCTCTTCGGGCGTTTTTTCAATGACGGTGTATTCGGGCTTCTCGGCGCTCTCTTCGCTTGTCGCCGGGAAGTGTCCGTGATTCTCCTTGCTCTTGATGATAAATGCGTTTATCATGCTCTCCTGACTGTCGCCTGCGGCTTCTTCGGGAAGGGGCAGGCTGTGCTCCTCTTCATCGGCGAGCAGTAGGGCATAGTCGGGGGTGGGATTGAATATGAGGCGTTCGAGCAGCTCGTCCTCGCGGGGAGTCGGCTTTCCGTAGTTTACGATGAAGGTGTCGATTGCTTCATCGGTCGTGGGTGCCGACGGACGGTCGTCGGGCGGATATATGTCGGCTATGTCGGCGGCCATCGGTTCGACTATAGAGTAGAGCACATCCTTTGAGGGTGTGTTCAAGGCTATGCGCCGCAATAGTTTGCGCCTGCGTTCGTCGCTCATGCCGTTGTCACGCTCAACTTGCAGCAGCGCGGGGACGGTGAAGTAGGGGTATTGGCGTGACATCTCATCGACCCATGACGAATCGACTTTGTCGGAGCCGTTTTCAAGCAAGCGTACAAGTGTTTCACGCAGAGTTTCCATTGCTTGTCGATTACCAGTTACCGAGGGTGGCGTTGAAAATAAGGTCTATGAGCTGATCGGTAATCTCCTGACACAGCTGGTCCTGCACATCGGTCAGCATTTCGGAGCTGTCGAAGTCCTGATAGGCCGAGAAGGTTTGGTCGACATCGTTTTTCTCATTCTTGGTGTCGGTGTACTTCACCCTCACTGTTATGGTGAGTCGTGTCTTTGATGCGATGGCGTTTTCGGTTACGGCCTGCGGGCTGAGGCTGTAGCCGGTTATCTCGCCCTCCATCTCGAGGTCGCTTGCTCCGTCCACGACCTGAAGTCGGGTGTTGCGCGTTATGTAGTCGAGCAATTCGTTCTCAAACAGTTGCTGTAGCGGAGGATATACCAGGGCGGCTCGTATGGGGAACTGTGACACCCTTATAGTCTTGTAGACATTGTAGTCAAGTGCGGCTCCGTTGAACTTGTAGCTTATCGTGCAGCTCTGGAATGCGAGCATTACGGTGAGGCAAAGTACGGCTATTCCGGCCAGCCGGCTTTTATATCGTGACATGAAGTTGTTGCGCATCTTGCGGATATTGTATTGGTTTATGTTTTGAGTACTATTCGAGTCCGTATTCCTTGATTTTGCGATAGAGAGTGCGCTCCGATATGTTGAGCTCCTGTGCCGTTGCTTTGCGACGGCCTTCATTGCGTTCAAGCGCACGCTTAATCGTTTCGCGTTCGGTGTCCTCGAGCGTCATTCCCGAGTCGATGTTGTCGACATCGGCTTGCGGTGCGGGCTGCTCTTTAAAAAGGTCGTGTACCGGGGTGTAACGCACCAGTGAACGTGGTGAGTCGTCGACCGTAACGGCTTCGTTGTAGGAGTGTCGTCCGTTTTGCATTTCAAGCGATTCGACAGTCGACCGCAATGAGTCGATTTCGTTGCGCATGCGGAATATCATGTTGAACAGCAGCTCGCGCTCCGAGGCGTAGGAGTGTCCTCCTTCCTGCGATACGGCGGGCGTGAACACCGATGTGGCCGACGGCAGATAACCGTGGAGGTTTTCGGCGGTTATTTCATTGCCGGCTTCAAAAAGCGCTATCTGTTCTACTACATTCTTTAATTGTCTTACGTTTCCGGGCCATCGGTAGTGTAGCAAAGCATGTGACGCGCTCTCCTCAAATGTCACGGCGGGTGTGCGATAACGTTCGGCAAAATCGGCTGCGAATTTTCGCGTGAGCAGCAGTATGTCACTGCCTCTTTCGCGTAGGGGCGGCACGGTTATGTGCACTGTCGAGAGTCGGTAATAGAGGTCCTCGCGGAATCGTCCTTTCTCGATGGCCTTCATCATGTCGACATTGGTTGCCGCCACGATGCGTATATTGGTTTTCTGTACGGTCGAAGAGCCCACTTTTATGAACTCGCCGCTTTCAAGCACTCGCAGCAGTCGGGCCTGTGTAGTCAATGGAAGTTCGGCGACCTCGTCGAGGAATATAGTGCCGCCGTCGGCCTCCTCAAAGTAGCCTTTGCGCGATGCCACGGCACCGGTAAACGCTCCCTTCTCATGACCGAAAAGCTCGGAGTCGATAGTGCCTTCGGGTATCGCGCCGCAGTTTACGGCGATATACTTGGAGTGTTTGCGTGCTCCGTATTGGTGTATTATCTGCGGAAAAAACTCCTTTCCCGTGCCGCTTTCGCCCGTTATGAGCACCGACAGGTCGATCGGGGCCACGCGCAACGCACGCTGGACTGCTGCGGTGAGTGCCGGAGCGTTTCCAACGATTCCGAATCGGGCCTTGGCTTGCTGTACTTCAGCTGAAATGTCTACTAAACTCATCGACGGTCGCGTAATTCGTAGGTTTTACTTTTCAGGAATGTTCCGAGTGCTTCCACCGATTCATGCTGTTTCTGCTCCTCGGGAGTTATGATGTCGCCCACCGATACGTGTATTGTAGTGTGACATTTGCGCCACACTTCGGCAGGAAGGCGCAATGTGCGCAGTTGCCAGCTTATCATGCCGAGAATGTTGAACCACAGGCTGTTGTGGCCGTGGAAATATATAGGTATCACAGGCACGTTGAGTTGCTGGATGAGTCGTATGATCGAAGGTTGCCATTCGCGGTCCTCGATGCGCAGCTTGCCGTTGATTTTGCTTACGGCTCCGGCGGGGAAGAATCCGATGGGATTTCCGCGGCGTACCTGCATTATGGCTTCCTTGATGCCTTTCATCGACACGGCTTTCTTGGCCGGATCGTCCGACGCAAGCGCGTCAACGGCTATGAAGTTGGGCCTCATTGCCGATATGTGGTTAAGCACCATGTTCACCATCACTTTAAACGAGGGGCGTATCGAACCCATCATTGCTATGAGCGATATTCCGTCGAGAGCGCCAAACGGGTGGTTGCTTACAGTGATGAAAGCTCCTTCGGGCAGGTTGTCGAGTACTTCCTTTCCGTCGATGCGTAGATTTATGTCGAAATCCTTTAGCAGGTTGCGGGCAAATTCGGGACCGGGCTTGTCGCAATAGCGGTCATGTACATCGTTCACCTTGTCGACCGAGAGCCAATGAAGCACACGGTTCACGAGCTTTTCGTGACCGCGGGCCTGTGGAGCTATCTCCACGATATCGTTATAATCGAGAACAGTGCGCTTGATGGGTGCGTTGACTGCTGAATTGTTGTTTGTGTCCATTACATCAATCTATGAACTACAAAGTTACTAAATATCGTTCACACAACAAATCGAGCGGTCATAAAAAAGAAAAAAGAGCCGTATCTCACGACAAGGCTCTAATAAATGTTGTAAAGTGTATACAGGGATGTGATTATGCTTAATACGGTTTGTTTTTGTGATTTGGTCAACTTTCACACCACAAATATATAACATATTTTTTGTAAAACCAATTTTATTTTGGATTCTTTATATAAAAAGTGTGAAAAATTAGGATTTCGCACACACACATAGTCAAATTTTTTTCACAAAAAATATATTTCTATGAAACATTTAGCAATAAATTTGTTACTATGTTAGTGTGAAATTTTTATTAAGGAAAAATGAAAAAGGTTATTTTTTCGGTAGCAGTGGTTGCTACTATGGTTTTTGCCGCTTGTAGCGGAGAGAAGAAAGTTCAGGACGAAGCATCTTCAATGCAGTCAAAGATTGAGAATTGCACCAATCCCGACAGCTTGAAGGCCTACGCAGCTCAGGCTCAGGCTTACTATCAGAAGCTTGTTGCTGAGGGTAAGGTTGACGAGGCCAAGGCGTTCCTTGATAAGGTTGAGCCCACAATCAAGGAGAAGGTGCCCTCTTTGGCAGGTGCTTTTGAAACATTGAAGAGCGGCGTTGATGCACTTCCCGGCAAGGTTGACGATGCTGCATCGGCAGTTGGCGACAGCATAAGCGCAGCCGCCGATCAGGCTCAGCAGGCAGTTGCCGACAAGGCCGCTGAAACAAAGGCCGCAGCTGAATCTAAGGCTGATGAGGTTAAGGCAAAAGCCGCCGACAAGGCTGAGGAAATTAAGGGCAAGGCTGCCGACGCTGTTCAGCAGGGTGCCGATAAGCTTAAGGATGCGCTTGGCAAATAATTTCACCTCGGGATTAAACAATTAAGAAATTAAAATCGCGCAGCGTGCTGGCAATTCAGCAGGCTGCGCGTATTTTTTGCCGTGTGTAGTTACGGCTCTTATTAAAATTTATTGTCGTACCGGCTCTTAGTATTGTTCCGATGAGTTGGGGAAGTCGCCGGTCTTTACATCGTCGATGTAGCATGCCACCGCATCGTTGATGACGGTTGAAAGGTCGGCATAACGGCGAAGGAATCGCGGAGAGAAGCCCTTGTTGATTCCGAGCATGTCGTGCATTACGAGAACCTGACCGTCGGTGCCGCCTCCGGCTCCGATGCCTATGACGGGAATCGACACTTCCTGAGCTACGCGTGAGGCAAGTGCGGCGGGAATCTTTTCGAGCACGAGAGCGAAACATCCGATCTCCTCAAGCATTTTGGCATCTTCGATCAGCTTGTTGGCTTCGGCTTCTTCCTTGGCGCGCACAGCGTAGGTGCCGAATTTGTTGATTGACTGAGGTGTCAGTCCGAGGTGTCCCATTACGGGGATACCTGCGCATAACACACGCTCTATTGATTCGCGTATTTCGGAGCCTCCCTCCATCTTTACGGCTTCGGCATGGCTCTCCTTCATGATGCGTACTGCTGATGCGAGAGCTTCCTTGCTGTTGCCCTGATAGCTTCCGAAGGGAAGGTCTACTACTACAAGTGCGCGGCTTACTCCTTTTACTACCGACTTGGCGTGATAGATCATCTGGTCAAGAGTTATAGGCAGTGTCGTTATGTTGCCGGCCATTACATTTGATGCTGAATCTCCTACGAGTATTACATCCATTCCGGCCTCGTCGATCAATTTGGCCATTGAGTAGTCGTAGGCTGTGAGCATTGCGATTTTTTCACCGCGCTGCTTCATTTCGGTAAGGCGGTGGGTGGTTACCTTGCGCCTGTCTTCAGTGTATGTTGACATGATTATCTATTTGGGATGAAAAACCGCGCAAAGTTACCCTTTATATATATCACAAGCAAGCATATTTATTCAAAATTGGCTGTTTCGCTGTTTTTTACTTATTTTTTAGCTAAATATTAACGATAGAAGCGATTGTATATTTGCAATTTATGTGTAAATTTGCATTGTTAAAAATCACTATTATGGAAACATCACAGACTCAAGGCGGAATAATAGGGCGTATACGTCACCTGATGTATCTCAACCATCTTTCCCAGGCCGGGCTTGCCAAGCTTATCGGTATCGACGCATCCAATGTGTCAAAATATTTGAGCGGAAGGCTTCCGGTGAGTGACGCATTGATCAACAGGATAATCGTAAATCTCAACGTGTCGAAGTCGTGGCTTAAGGATGGTATGGGGTTGCCTTATGAAAAGACGTCGCCGGCTCACGATAACGATGCCGATGATGTCGAGCGACCTGTGAGTCAATCACAGGAGGGAATGCCGGTCTATAATATCGATGTGGCAGCGGGAACTACGGTTCTAAGCCGTGAGCTGACTCGCGAAAACATTATAGGATGCATCAATCTGCCCAACTTGAACCGTGACTGGTGTGTGGTTAAGGTGTCGGGCGAGTCGATGCAGCCTGTCATACGCAATGGCGGTTACCTTGCAATCGATCGCGAGAGCGACCCTTCATCGATATTGTGGGGACAGATATATGTAGTGGTTACCGATGATTTTCGTGTAGTGAAATATGTGCGCAAGCATCCCGACGATCCCGAAAAGGTGATATTGCGCAGTCGCAATGAGAACTTTGACGACATCGAGTTGCAGCGGAGCGAAATAGTGGCCCTGTATCCGGTGAAGTGCATTATAAATCTTGAAATGTGTATATGACATGGGCAAGAACAAGCTAAAGAAATTCAACGACATGGCCACGATGGATTGCGTGTTCCAATATCCGTTTGGTGTGCTTAAAGAGTCGGGATTCCCGATGAAGGGCAGCTGGAGGCGCGACTATTTTCATAATTACAACCCAATTGTGCTTGAATTGGGTTGTGGAAAGGGTGAGTACACGGTAGGACTTGCCGAAAGGTTTCCCGACCGCAATTTCATAGGCATCGATATAAAGGGCGCCCGCATGTGGACCGGCGCCTGTCAGGTGCGTGAACGCGGAATGAAGAATGCCGCGTTTCTGCGTACCAACATTGAGTTGCTACCCTACTTTTTCGCGCCCGATGAGGTTGACGAGATATGGATTACCTTCCCTGACCCGCAGATGAAGAAGGTGACAAAGCGTCTTACCGGAACCCGCTTTCTCGGACTTTACCGGCAGGTGATGAAGGATGGGGGCATGATAAACCTTAAGAGCGACAGCCCCTTCCTTTATACCTATACGCGATTGATGACGCAGCTCAACGGTTTTGAGGTGATTACCGATACCGACGACTTGTATCATGACGCTTCGGTGGGCGGTGACATACTCGGCATACGCACTTTCTATGAGCAGCAGTGGCTCGACCGCGGACTTACCATAAAGTATATAGCGTGGAAGCTTGACCGTGAAACTCCGTTGCAGGAGCCCGATGTGGAGATAGAGCACGACACTTATCGAAGTTTCTCGCGCGGTGAGCTTCAATGTCCCGAACTGTGCAACAATCCCGAAGTGCGCCCTAAGGGGAGTCAAAGTGAAAAATAAGATTCATAAAACAATAAAATAACATCATAGATATGGAAACATTATACCCTCGTCTTATTCTTGACGCGCTTACCAATGTGCGTTATCCGGGTAACGGCAAGAACATCGTCGAACTTGGAATGGTGGAGGACGACATTCGCATCGACGGTAACAAGGTGAGTTTTTCACTGATTTTCGACAAGTCGACCGATCCCTTTGTGAAGTCGCTCGTTAAGGCTGCCGAAACGGCTATCAATACCTACATCTCGCCTGAAGTTGAGATAAAGGGAAACATTGCGGTGAAATTCCGTCACACAGCTCCCGAACCGCGAGAGAATCCGCTTCCCGGTGTTAAAAACATCATAGGTGTGTCGTCGGGTAAAGGCGGAGTGGGCAAGTCGACCGTTGCGAGCAATCTGGCTGTGGCCTTGGCGCGCCTCGGCTATAAGGTGGGATTGCTTGACGCCGACATATTCGGGCCTTCGGTTCCCAAGATGTTTGGAGTCGAGGACGAGCCCATATATATGGAAACAGTCGATGGAAATGACCTCATAGTTCCAATCGAGAAGTACGGAGTGAAGGTGCTTTCAATCGGATTCCTTGTCGACCGTAACAGCCCCGTGCTTTGGCGCGGTGCAATGGCTTCGCGAGCATTGAATCAGCTCATAACTCAAGCCAACTGGGGCGAACTCGACTATTTCCTCATCGATATGCCTCCCGGAACGAGCGACATACATCTTACTCTTGTGCAGACACTTGCCGTTACGGGTGTCGTGATTGTAAGTACGCCTCAGGAAGTGGCACTTGCCGATGCACGTAAGGGTATCGCCATGTTTACCGATGAAAAGGTCAATGTGCCGGTGCTTGGAATCGTGGAAAACATGGCATGGTTCACTCCTGCCGCTCACCCCGACGAGCGTTACTATCTCTTTGGCCGCGATGGAGCTGTCAAGCTTTCCGAAGAGCTTAAGGTGAAGCTTCTCGCGCAGATACCTATTGTTGGTACAATATGTGAAGGTGGTGACAGCGGTTCGCCCATCGCATTGAACGACAGCATAACCGGTGAGGCGTTCCTCGACCTCGGGCGTTCGGTTGTTGAAGCGGTTGAAGAGCGTAACTCCCAGCTGCCTCCGTCGGCAAAGGTTGTGACTCACTCTTAAGGATGAATCTGCTGACTTCCTATGACAGGACGCGGCCGAGAATTGCGGCCGTGGGGATGTTTGACGGAGTCCATGCCGGACACCGTCATCTCCTTGATGTGCTCTGTCAGGCGGGCGACGAGATGGGATTGTCGCCTACGGTGATTACGTTTCGCAATCATCCTCGCAAGGTGGTGAATCCCGGTTCACGTGTGGAGATGCTTTCGACGCTTGACGACCGGCTGGAGATGCTTTCCCATGCCGGGATAGCCGATTGTGTGGTGATGGACTTTAACGACGGGTTGCGCTCCATGTCAGCCCGCGACTTCATTGTCATGCTGCGCGACGGTTATTCGGTAAAGGCCATGGTGAAGGGTTTTAACAACCGCTTCGGACATGAGAGGAACCTTGACATGGATGACTACATCAGGATTGGCCGCGAGGAGGGTGTTGAGATAATATGCGCCGATGAATATCGTAGCGTGGCGACACCTTCGGTAAGTTCGTCGACTGTAAGGAAGTTACTGCATGAGCATGAAGTGGGGAAGGTGGCCGAGCTGCTTGGCCGACCTTACTCGATAAGGGGGCGTGTGATACACGGCAAGAAACTTGGTCGTCAATTGGGTTTCCCTACTGCTAATATAGAGCCGATAGGTGATTCCATATTGGTGCCGGGTAACGGAGTGTATGCCGCATTTGCCACCCTAAGTGACGGCAGTCGCCACAGGGCAATATTGAACATAGGTCATCGTCCTACGGTTGACGGATGCGATTCACCGGTGAACATTGAGGTACACATAATTGATTATGACGGCGATCTTTACGGAACGGAAATGCGCATTGAGTTTATGGCTTTTCTGCGCAAGGAGATGCGCTTTTCAGGACTTGACGAATTGAAAGCGCAACTTGCGCGTGATGTCGAGGCTGCCAATGCCCTGTTGCTATAGCGCAGATTGCCGCCGTCACATAACGATAATAAACGAGGAAGTCACCCTTCGCTTAAATGCGAGAGTGACTTCCTTTGATTTTGATGTCATGGTTAGAATTTCACTTCAAATCCGGCCATTACGGTTGCGCCGGGCATGGGGAAACCTTCGTTTATTTCATAGTGCTTGTTGGTGAGGTTGTCGCCTTTTACGAATATCTTGGCATCGCATATTCCGGCAATGTCGACATTATAGGCTGCACGTAGATTAAGCAGAGTGTAATCGTTTTTGGTGCCTGAGGTGACATTGGTGTACAGCCCCCATATCGACTGTACTTCGGCGGTGAACTCAAATTGCCCCGGATTGTAGTTGACCTCCGCGTTGAACTTGTTGCGGGGAGCGGCCAGCAGGGGTTTTGATGTATGCAGATAACTGTAGTTGGCGTTGGCGTTCCATTGACGGTTGATTATATATGTAGCGTCAAATTCCACGCCTTTGTTGATGAACGATCCGGTGTTGCCGTTGAGCGGACGGCCGTCGACCATCGATGTTTGTATCATGTCTTTTCCATCGATGAAGAATAGCGACAGCCCCATGTCGAGATGTCCGTCAAGCAGTCGCTGGCGTATTTCGACATCGTAGTTATACATGTATTCGGGGTTGAGGTTGGGATTGGCCGGACGGTAGAGGTAGAGCTCGCGAAGGTTTGGAGCCCTATATCCTTTGCTGAACGAGAACTTCACGGTGTTGTTGAGCACGGGATGCAATATGAATCCGGCCTGAGGTACCCATTCGTTACCGAATTGAGTGTTATGCTCGAGTCGTACTCCGGCGTTTACCGACATCATTTCACACAGTTGCTGCTGGAGCATCAGGTAGCCTGCTACTTCGGTTTCCTTGCGGTCGATTATCTCTTCCCGGCCTCCTTCATCAAGGTCGTTCCAGGCGTGGCCTCCGTATTGCTTGTAGTCAAATCCGAGGCTTAGGTCGCTGCCGGTCCACGGGTTCAATGTTTCGTAAGCGGTAAATCCGCGGTTGAAGTCGGATAGTCGGAAAATGTAGTCCGACGGTTCGGCATCGGGAGCATATCCGTCATCGACCCAATGTTGTCCCCAGCTGTAGTACATCTGAACACCGCCTCTCAACCGGTCATACACATTGTTGGCATATAACGCGGCTGTGCCACGGAAGAAGTGAGTCCACATCGACAGCAGCGGTTCGTTGGTTGCACCCGGATTTCGGGCTAAACTTTGCGTGAGGTTGATGTTGGCTCCTGCGTTCCAGTTCTTGGATGCATTGTAGCGTATCTGGGCCACCTCGTTGGCAAGCCAGAAGTTGCTTCCGGGGCGATTGTTTTTGGAGCGGTCGTATTGAGCTCCGGCTGTAGCCTGGAATTTATTGTGACGGTAACCGAGGCTTATGCCGTAACGTTGTGTTGCGTGAGTGCCCCACATCATGCGGGCTCTTCCTTGAAATCCGTTTCGATCCTGGTCGCGGGTTATGATGTTGACCGAGCCGCCCATTGCATTTGAGCCGTAGAGCAGCGATGACGGGCCGCGCACCACCTCCAGATGGTCAACTTCGGTGGTTGTGTATGTGTCGGCGAGCGAGTGTCCGTATATTCCCGCCCAGTTGGGTAGGCCGTTGATCATAAACAGCACTTTGTTGCCTTGTCCCACACCGCGTATGTTGATTGTTCCGGCCGAGCCGCCTGAAACTCCGTATCCGGCCATGCCTCGCTCGGTGACGAAGAGTCCGGGCACTTTGTTGACAAGCACCGGAAGCAGGGATGTTTCGGTGCTTCGGTTTATCTGTTCGGCTGTTATGCGCATTGAGTTCAGGGGAATAAGCTCGATATTTGTTTTGCCGGGCTGTATGAATTGGACTTCATGCAGCGGTATTGTGTCATTTAACGAGCCGGCAAATGTGACAAGGCTTGAGGCCGAAAGCACAATCGACAATAATTGATTTCTCATTGATTTGGGATTTGGGTAAATATTTAGGGTTCGTTGTTTTAACAATGAACAATTAAAATTATAAAATTGTTTTAAAGTTAGTAAAATTATATAGCATATCACTATGAGCTGTCAGAATAATGTTGATTTTTTTGATTCCGTAGCCGAGTTATGGGATGAGATAAACACATATAATGTCGAAGCTATAAACCACATCATCGACAAGGCCGGTATCGGGCCTGATGATGTTGTGCTTGACTGTGGAACCGGAACGGGAGTGCTTATCCCCTATGTTGTGGAAAAAATTACCGAAAACGGATGGGTCGATGCCTATGACATGTCGACCGAGATGCTTAAGGTGGCTCACCGTAAATTCTCGTCGACCGAAAAGGCAAGGTTTATTTTGGGAAATATAGAGCGCGACAGGTTGTTTGGTGCCTACGATCGAATAATGATGTTCTGCATGCTTCCGCATCTTGACGATCCTGTGGCTACGGTGGCTCGACTCTATGAAGGAAATCTGATGCCCGGCGGACGCATCGTGATTGCATTTCCTTCGAGCAAGGAGGAGATTAATTCCATTCACCATGAGCGACAGCATAACCATGTTCACAGTCATTTCCTTGTGTCGGCCGATGAGCTTGCCGATGACCTGAGGCATGCCGGGTTGAATGTCGATTATGTAGAGGATAACGACAGCTGCTACATAGTGCGGGTTGCCAAGCCTCAGTAGCTTGTAACGGCTATTTTTGCCTAAGAGGTAGATTTTAGCTACCTTTGCGGGCAAGATGAAAAAGAAGACCATTTGGGACTTGCACCGCATCTCCCCCGAAGAATTCAAAGCTTCCGAAAAGCTTCCGCTTGTAATGGTGCTCGACAATGTGAGGAGTCTTACCAATGTGGGCGCGATATTGCGCACCTGCGACGCCTTCAAGGTTGAGCGGGTACTGCTGTGCGGTGTCACGGGCTGTCCTCCTTCGCCCGAGATTCACAAGACCGCCCTTGGTGCCGAGGATTCGGTCGATTGGCAATACTGTAAGGACACTCTTGAGGCTGTGAAGGAATTGCAGGCCGAGGGCTACACACTGTGTGTGCTCGAACAGGTCGAGGGTAGCGTGTCGCTTGAGAAGATGACGGTCGAGCCCGGTCGCCGATATGCTATTGTTGCCGGCAACGAGGTCAAGGGTGTGGAACAATCGGTTGTGGATGCCGCCGATGTGTGCATCGAAATTCCCCAGTTTGGCACAAAGCACTCGCTCAATGTATCGGTAAGCGCGGCTGTGGCCATGTGGCACTTCTTTGAGGCTTCGCTCCGTTAATAGTGGAACGAAGAACCTCCCAAGAACTCACGCAGAAGCGATGTCGACGGTATAAGCCTGTCGGTGATGGGCGTGAAGTAGCTGAGCAATTTCCTCAAGCGGTAGGCTTCGGCATACTCTCTGATGTCACGTGGAACACCGTTGAGAATGTCGTCGGCAAACTCTTTCATTACGCCGAGCTCAAATATTAGCGAGGAGTTGAACATAGCATCGGCGTTTTCCTGAAACGGGAATATCCACTTTTCTTCGCCGCGACGCACGCTTGGCCATCGCTTTATGGTGTCGGTGGCACTAACACCACGGTATTTGTAATCACGTATTATTCTGCGCAGCAGTCGGTTGTCGGTTGTAGGCACCCAGTTGTGGTCGTCGATCGACAGTGTGGTCAGTGCCGACACATAGATGAGGTATTTCATCTTGGCGTCGATGTGGGCCGTGAGTTCGGGGTTAAGGCCGTGGATACCTTCGATTAGCAGCACTGAATTGCTGTTAAGTTTCAGCTTTTTCCCTTTGTACACACGATGTCCAAGCTCAAAGTTATAGGTGGGCAGATTCACTTCTTCGCTGGCAATAAGAGCGTTGAGGTCGCGGTTGAATGTTTCGAGGTCGAGGGCATACAGTGATTCGTAGTCATAGTCGCCGTCAATGTCACGCGGTGTAACCTCGCGGTTGACAAAGTAGTCGTCGAGCGATATCATTTTAGGCTCAAGGAGGTTGGTCATAAGTTGTATGGCAAGCCTCTTGGTGAATGTGGTCTTTCCCGATGATGACGGTCCGGCGATGAGTACGATCCTTGCGCCTCCTTCGGCGTAACGGCGTGAAATGTCATCGGATATTCGTCCTATTTTTTTGTCATGCAGTGCTTCGGCTACATTTATCAGCATGGCCGACTCCTTGCTGGCCACAGCTTCGTTTAGTTCACCCACGTTGTCGACCCCGATCACTCGGTTGAAGGCCAGGTAGTCGGTGAATGCGTGATACATCTTCTCCTGTACTATTGGTGACGCGGCCATTGACGGGTTGCTGCTGTCGGCTCCAAGTAGCAGGAATCCCTCCTTATACAATTGGAGGTCAAATATGTTGAGCATGCCGGTCGACGGCGCGAGATTGCCATAGTAGCTGTCGCACACGTTGTCGAGGCGATAATATACGGTATATAATTCATGGATGGAGCGTAGCAGCTTAACCTTGTCGTCAAGCCCTTGCTTCTCGAATATCTTTATAACATCGGATGTAAGACGCTCCTTGCGCTCAAATTTTATATCACGCTTTACGAGTTCGGTCATCCGGGCCTTTAGTCGCGTGACTACATCCTCGTTTACGGTTATGTCACCTGTAAGCCTGCAGTAGTAACCGCGCGATATGGAATGCTCGATTATGAGCCTGACGCCCGGAAACAGGTCGACTACCGACTTGTAAAGCATCATGCACAGCGAGCGCACGTAGACACGATGTCCCGAAGGGCTTTGGCGGGTGAGGAATTCGACTTGCTTGGGAGCGAACAACGGAAACTGCAGGTCCTCGGTCTTGTTGTTGACATGAGCGCATATCGGACGCTCGGGAATGCGGTCGGCGATGGTGTTGTATATGTCCATAAGCGTGTCGCCGCCCTTGAACGGAATATACTCTTCTATATTCTTACAATAAACTTTCAGTTGGTCGCTCATAATTTAATAGTCGAAAATGAATTATACTTTTGTAAAGATACAAAAGTTAGGGCAAATAAGTTTCCGACAACAGTTAAAAAAATCCAAGACGATTATTTATTGTATTTGTCACTTTTTTTGATTACCTTTGCCGCCCATTACAAATCAAAAACACTTTTAACGTTATGACTAAAAGTAAGATATACACTCGTACGGGCGATCTCGGAGTGACTTCGCTCGTTGGCGGACAAAAAGTGAAGAAAACCGACATACGCATCGAGGCTTACGGTTCGGTTGATGAACTCAATGCCAACCTCGGCGTATTGATTGCAATCCCCAATCTTCAGTCTGAATATGTCGACCTGCTCCGTTTTGTTCAGAACAAGCTATTCAACATAGGCGCATATCTTGCGACTCCAAATGTCGATAATGCCATAACCCACTGCAACGGATTGACCTATGAGGACATCGAGCGTATCGAAAACTCAATCGATGTTATGGATGCGCAGTTGCCCCCGTTGACATCGTTTGTATTGCCCGGAGGAACACATCGCTCGGCAGTCGCTCACGTGTGCCGCACAATGTGCCGTCGCTGCGAGCGTCGCATAGTTGCCCTTTCCAACACTACCTATGTCGATCCCAATGTATTGAAATTTGTGAATCGATTAAGCGACTTCCTGTTTGTGTTTGCACGTTTTAACAATGTCGCCAATCAATTTGATGAAATATTTTGGGATAAGAATTGTTAGTTGATCAATAGACAGACTAATTCTACCTTTCTAATAACTATAAAATTAAATAGGCCTATGTATTGGACATTGGAACTTGCATCAAAGCTCGAAGATGCACCTTGGCCCGCAACCAAGGAAGAACTTATTGACTATGCAATGCGTTCGGGAGCGCCGCTTGAAGTAATCGAAAATCTTCAGGAAATGGAAGATGAAGGCGAAACCTACGAATGCATCGAAGATATCTGGCCCGACTACCCCAGCAAAGAGGACTTCTTCTTCAACGAGGAAGAATATTGATCGGAAATTTGACGCAAACAACTTATAATCAATGGCCAAGCAAAATGCAATTTGTTTGGCCATTGTTATTTCCATTAGATTTTATGCCGTCAGACACCGAAATTTGTCTGCCCAAAAGAGGGAGAGTATTTTCGAGGGTATATGCGTTTTGGCATTATTTGTGCGATATGTATCTGTGTCTTAAATAATTAACGCGTAACTTATCGTAAATTGCGATAAATTGCGATAAATTGATATGAATGTTCTATTTGATTTTGCCTATAAGTTGTTCAAAATTAGCAGAGCGTATATAACCTTTTGTCCTACCGTTCAAACTGATTTCACTCAAGTAGCCTTTTTCGGTCAGTTTTCTTAAGTCTGATTTTGCTGTGTTGGGAGTTACTCCAAATTTGCCAACAATATCGGTCGAGACAAGTACGATGTCCGAATTCTCAATACATAAACTCAAGATTTGAGATTGGCGTTTTGTAATATTGCCAAGATGCAAAAGTTTCTCGGCTTTCTTTTTCTCATTATTCTTCCGTTTGATGTATCGGCTCAATGCGTCAAATGATTTTAGGAGCACATCCAGATTGTATTGTATGAAATATCCTATATCATTACCGTCTGCTTCAGAATAAAGAAATGCTTTTTCATAAGATTTTTTAGAGCCTTTTATGATACGTGAAATAGACAGATACTGCACAAGCCAATAGTTTGACTTCATCATATACCAATAGAACAGAGCTCTTGCGGTGCGACCATTGCCATCAGCAAAAGGATGGTAATAACCAACAAGAAAATGTATTGTTATAGCCCTGATTATCGGATGAACGAAAATTCCGGTATTCTCATCATTGAAAAAAGTACATAAACAATCCAAGAATTCATTCAGACACTCTGCCGATGGTGGAGTGTGCACGATTTCTCCAGTTATGCCGTTGCCAACTACAATATTTTCATCATCTCGCCTTAGACGACCGGCGGCATCTGGAACATCAAGTGCATTTTCTGTCATCATGCCGTGTATCTGCATTATTAATGCCGGAGTCAACTTTTCTTTAGCATGATCGCGAATGAAATTGATTGTATTGTAGTTGTTGAGAATCATGCGCTGACTCTTATCTTTGGGAGATACTTTTTTCCGAAGCATCTCTTTTGCAGCTTCACGCGTTGTGGAGGCGCCCTCCATCTGGCTTGAGGCAATGGCCTCCTCCATTATAGAACTGATAAGATACAGTTCCTGGGTAGTTTTGTCGTCAGGGAATATTCTGGAAGCACCCCATGAGCCTCCAAAATTCATGTCAAACTCGTGACATAACCTCTGCATTGTATTTGTCAGAGAGAAATGTATGTTATTCTGAGGCCAAATTTTGACATCCGTTAGATTTCTCACTGATTTGACCTTGCTCCATAATTCAATGCCCGTCATGCCTGAAGGCATACGATATTTGACATCACTCCAATAAAGATAGCGACTGTTGATTGAGGAAATAAGATTCTTCAATTCTTCATTATCCAATGAAGTGTCTATGTCCTGCGTAATAAATGGAGGTTGTTCAATCATATATGTTTATTTAGAATACAAATATAGCAATTTGTCGTAATTTATCCAAATTTGCGATAAATAATAATCTATAGCATTGTGTTTCCGCATATTAACTTAATTATATTTGCCGATTGAAGTGCTTGTCTCTTTTTGTTTTACCGTTTGTTTGTCCATGCCGAATTTGTTTGTCCACTTTACACTACTTATTTTGTATTACACTTATAATCAGTATGTGTATAACTTTTCAAAGAGGAGGAATATTGATATAAAATCAACTCGATTTTAAGATATAAACAGCTTAAATACAAGCGATTGGCAAGCGAATAGATAAACTTGTCAATCGCTTTTTGTATACTTTTATTGCAAACGTCCAACCTCGTAGCTTCGCTTCCCGCTGCATTATGAAAGTTTACAAGATGATGAAACTCATTTAATCCAAACGAGATATGATTGGCAAAAAAAGGAATTATTGTAATTCTAAAACTATTCCAAACTATTCCAATTTTGAAAAATTGGAATAGTTTGGACTGGAATATCCGGCAATCTTAGTCATCAATAATGCCTGAATAATAAATTCATAGAATTAATAGCATTCCATCGCCTTTTATGACAAAATAGATTTGTTATATTATATAAATCGATAATGCAACTGATTGATAGATAGGTTCTCAAACATCATTAAATAAAGAGAAGTATTGATATAAAATCGTCAGGCTTTTAATGCGTAGGAGGTAGTGTCAAAATGAACTGCCTCTATTTTTTTGTGTGATTGTATTGCAATAAATTCATTTGCAGGGCTTATATTTGCATATTATGATGAACGATAAATTCCCTTCGATGCCTTCGGATGAAGATGTGAATTCCGATGGATATGTCTTTAAGGATGTATTTGAAGTGTTCAACTATATAAAGTCCAAGGGCTGGGACATTGGATGGTATGCGGCACCTCATTTTGAAGTAATGACATTGTATGATAACCATGTCGTGGCATCGCCCACTCCATTTCAGCCGTTATATAGAGGGCAAAGCTCTTATTATGAGCGTTGTCTGCCATCGCTTTATCGCAGGAAATGGAGCGATTCGCAGAAGTTGGAACGGCTTGTGCAGATAGAAGATTTCAAGACTATCCTTAATGACAATCCTGAAATAAAGGATGAGATTGAGGGCGGTTTGGCTGTCAATTATATCGGACTTGCCCAACATTACGGCATAGAAACCAATGTGATTGACTTGACCAACAGTTTTGGCGTAGCTGCATTTTTTGCTACTTCCGATTATGATAGCCTTACACAAACCTATCGGCCGGTTATGGAGATTGTGAGAAAAGGCGTTATATATTTTATGCCGACGGGTATTTTTAATTTCGGGCCAAATCAGGATAACCAAGTGTGGCCCATAGGCATGGAAGCTGATATATCGGCCCCCGGTATGAATATGACACCGTTTGATACGATGATTGATTTGCTATCTTAGGATTTTGTGAAATCCTACTGACAAAAAGATTTTCTTTTCGCTGCAGGAATCATCGACTGCAGGAAAAGAAAATCTTTAGTAGTTGTGAAGCTCCGCTCGACTGTCGGTCGATTGCTCGATTATATCTCTTTGAAATGCGAGCGGTCGAATCCGCATATCGGACATACGAAATCGTCAGGAAGATTAGTTTCCGATTCTACCTCATAGCCGCATATGTCACATTTGAATCTGCGCACATCTTTCTTGGTCACTGTAGTCGACTCCTGTTCGCTACGGTAGGTGGGGGCGTTTTTGGGCGCGCTTCCTTTTATCACTTTGTGGTAATACTCGTATGTCATGGGTGCGCCGCTTCCATCTTGCGTATCCTTCAGTTTGCTTATGACAATGACATGCGTTCCGCAGTCTATGAAATCAGTGGCATCCAGAACAAGACGGCCGCAGAAGTTGCCTTTGACAGCCGGAGCACCGTCAAGGTCAACATATCCGAAGTCGGCATATTTGTCGGCATCACGCGATGACCTGAATCCGAAGGAGCTGATTATCATAGGATCAGTATCTTCTGATATGATTGATATGCAGAATTTTGGATTCTTCTTTATACAGTCAAGGGTGTAATTCTTTTTGTTTAGACAAATTGCCAGCGTAGGATTTTCACTTGTAACTTGAAAACAGGTGTTGACAATGCAACCGGCGGGCTTGTCGTCGGAATAGCATCCGACAACATATAGTCCGTAAGTTATGTTATATAGAGCATTGCTGTCCATCGCTTCCGGCATTAATAGTTTTTTGCCTCTATTTCAAAGAAGCTGCGCTTGTGATGGCATACGGGGCAGAGTTCAGGGGCTTTCTTGCCGATGTGTATGTGTCCGCAATTACGGCAAATCCATACAGTGTCGCCCTCGCGTGAAAACACGATGCCTTCTTCAATGTTCTGCAACAAACGACGGTAGCGTTCCTCGTGGTGCTTTTCTATCGCGGCGACAGCGCGGAAGCGATAAGCTATTTCCGGGAATCCTTCGGCTTCAGCCTCCTCAGCCATCTTTGAATACATCTCGGTCCATTCATAGTTTTCTCCTTGCGCTGCAGCTTGCAGATTGTCCATCGTGTCCGAGATTTCGCCTCCGTTCAGCAGTTTGAACCATAGTTTAGCATGCTCTTTTTCGTTGTTTGCAGTTTCCTCGAAGATTGCTGCAATCTGCTCGTAACCGTCCTTGCGTGCTTTTGATGCAAAATACGAATACTTGTTGCGTGCCATTGATTCACCGGCAAATGCTTCCTGAAGGTTACGCTCGGTCTTTGTTCCTTTTAAATCTTTCATTTTCTTGATTATTATTTGGTTATTAAACTGTTTATATTTGTTTTTTGCTGCATTCCGGGCATACGCCTTTAAAATATACATTTATGTTATCACACAAAAAATCGGCAGGGACTGTCAATATCGACATATCAAGTGGAATGTCAAAAATTTTTTTGCAGGTGCGACATATAAAATGTGCGTGCGGCGTATTTAGTGTTGAATCGTACCTGGTGGATCCGGATGATATGTTGATATCGTTTATAAGGCCATTCTCAGCGAGCAATTTTACGCTATTGAATACCGTTGTGCGTGATAGTGTTGGATTATTCTGATGCATGAAGGAATATATTTCATCGGCAGTAGGATGACTATCGCATGAGGATATAAATTCTAAAATCTCAAGCCTCTGCATAGACGGTCTTATGCCCGCGTCAGTGAGCTTTTTGAGAAGAGTGGTTTTGTCATCATAACTTTTCATCTGGAATCAAAACAATTCTATATATAGTACAAAGTTGCATTTAATTTAATACAGCACCAAGCTATTTAACACTTATTAATTAGGGATACTCAGTTAATTGCCAACTAATTGTTTGCCAAAGTCGTAGATATTTTGTAACTTTACAATGAACCCCCGATGGACCCATCACGGGCTTATTCGGGGGTAATTCTTAAAATAATTGTACGTGAAGTTACGAAAAATATCCGAGATTACGGCCACGTTGCCGTTTACCGAGTTCGATTTCATGCAAAAATATCGCGAGAGTTTTGCCGTAAGCGAGCTCGGGCGCATCCATGCGCAATTGCCATTGAAAGAACTGGCAGAGAAAATCCGTTCGCATTTTCCCAAAACGCATCCTCAGGGCAACACTCCGATGTTCCCGCCGGAGGGAGAGGTGGCGCTGATGTTTCTCAAGCCATATACCGGACAGTCGGATGACGGCCTGATCGAGATGCTCAACGGCAGTATACACATACAGATGTTCTGCGGGGTGCTCATAGATCCGGCCAACCCCATAAAGAACGGCAAGATAGTCAGTGCTATCCGTCAGCGTATAGCCGGAGCTCTTGATATCAAAGAACTACAGAAATTGCTGTATGACAAGTGGGGCGGTTTGTTAAAAGACAAGAACCTGTGCCTGACCGACGCCACCTGTTACGAGAGCCATCTGCGATTCCCGACAGATGTAAAGCTGTTGTGGGAATGCTGCGAGTGGATTCAATCACTTATAAAAAAGACCTGCAAGGCGTTGAAGGAACGGTTGCCACGCAACAAGTATCGTGATATTGACCGCGACAGACTCACCTATGCCAAGCATCGCAAGCACACCAGGGCGGCAACCGCCAAACTCCGCCGTCGATTGCTCGGCCTGCTTTCCAAACAGATAGGTCAATGGAACAGAATCTGCAAGATACACACCGTTGACATCACGCTCACCGCAGAGCAAAGCAAGCGTCTCAGTGCATTAAAAGAGGTGTATCGCCAGCAGAGCGCACTTGCTCAGAAAAAGGAGGTGAAACACCGTATCGTCAGCATAGACCGTCCGTACATCCGTCCTATTGTCAGAGGCAAGGAGAACAAGCGAGTGGAGTTCGGAGTCAAGGTCAACAACATCCAGATTGACGGAATTTCATTCATCGAACACCATTCCTTCGAAGCCTTCAACGAGGGCGTGAGATTACAGGAGTGTATTGAATATCAACAGGAACTGACCGGTATCAAAGTGACCAGGGTAGGGGCAGACACCATCTATGCCAACAACGACAACCGGCGGTATTGCACCGAAAACGGCATGACGACCTGTTTTGTCCGCAAAGGCCCGAAGCCCAAGGATGAAGATGCTGACATAAGCACAGCCCGACGAATAATCGGGACACTGCGCTCTACCGCCATGGAGGGCAGTTTCGGTAATCAGAAACAACACTACAGCGTTGGCCGGATAGCGGCACGCAACTCCCGCAGCGAAACCCTGCTGCTCTTTTTCGGCATCCACATGGCAAACGCCGCAACACTTGCCGCCCGACAACTCGCCATCGAAGAAAAAGAGAAGCAGTTACAAAAACAGCGAGCGTGAAAAATCATACTGTCATCTCATCTCCGAAGCACATCGGAGGCGAATCAGTGTATCCCTATTTGTCCGAAATGTCATATTTTATCGCCGAGAATTGAAAATTTGCCCTCATAATCAAAACAGCACCGCCATAGGGCGACCACGCTCCATTTTCAGCTTGATAAATCAAGCCATTAACTGAATATCCCTAATTAAAATATTGTTTTAATAGGTTTTAAAACAGCAATTTTGACAAAAATCTAACACAACACTATTAACGGCCGATATTCGTTTATATAGCTGATCTTTTATGACTTTTGGGCAATTCGTTTTGCAATAAATAGTCACATAACTATCGCATATACTGCTCTCCCACGCTTGCTCATCTAATAACCTACTTATTGATTTGCCTCGTTTCATAGGATATATTCAAATGAAAAAGGGAAGCGAAAGAGTTTCAACCCTCTTTCGCTTCCTTTTTTGTTATATAATTCACTCCATTATGACGACTATGTGATTTGTAACATGTGCTGCTAAATGGATTGTATCATGCGAGTTTTATCAGCTCGGGGATATAGCCTCTCACTTTTCGCGGATTCTCTTCCCCCGGCAGCGTCACATCGGCATCGCGGTCTGAAAATATCATTGCCACGCGATTGCCTGTTTCGTCGTCCGTTTTAATGACTACAAGAATCTCGGCATCATCTTTTCGGTATCGGTCAAATTCGTTTCGACCTCTCCACATGGCCGGATTGTCACGCCTGAATGTCATCGCGTCACACACGTAGTTAAACAGTCGGCGTTCGCGGTCGTCATCGGCTTTCAGATGCCCCGATGTGCGTGAGGCGTTGTCCGATTGACTTCCTTCGCAGTCGCGCGAAAGGTCGGCAAATTCGTCACCGTAATATAGCGTTATCGGCCCGTTGTATCCTGCAAGGATGGCAAATCGGGTCATTAGATTTATCTCATTATTGTCGTCATAGAAGCTGTCGGCCACTCTCACTCCGTCATGGTTGGTCAGAAACAGGTTGGGCAACACATCGTCGGGAGCATAACCTCGATCGGCAGGCGATGAGTACACTCTCATTATGTCGTCCCATCCGTTGTCAAGGCCGCCGTAGTCGTCACCGTTCATCGAACCGCTGATAAGCTGTTTGCCGTCGAAGTCAAATGCGCTTTTTAAGCCTCCATCGCGGAATATTCTTGAACTGATGCTTCCTGCATCGCTCCAGTCCTCACCTACCATGTATCCGAGAATGCCCCATTCTTTGCCTTCGTTACGGCGTTTGTCGCAAATTTCCCTCACGGCTTGGGATATTTCGCACCAGTAGTTATGGCCGTTCTGGCACAGCTGATAGGACTGGTCAAATCGCCAGCCGTCGATGTCAAACTTGTCGATCCAATAGGTGGCAACCTCCTTGAAATAATCGAGTGATTCGGGATACTTTACATTTCCCGTGCCTCCGTCTTCGCCTCTGTCGCTGAGTGAGGGCGTAGAGTCAATCTGAAAACCCGATGGCGAGGGTTCATTCACGCCTCCATGATGGCCGAATACACCGTCGAGAAACACGTATATGCCGCGCTCATGGGCTTTCTCAACAAGCTCCCTTAAGTCATCCTCGGTGCCGAAGTGCGGGTCAATCTTGAAATAATTGTTGGCAAAGTAGCCTGTGGCTTGAAGCTTTTCACCACCGTCGGCCTCCGAACTGTCGAATATCGGCGTTAACCATATAGCATTGGCGCCTATGCGTACGATATGGTCAAGTGCCTGAATTACTCCCTGCAGATTACCGTCTTTACGTTCCCCAGCCGGCCCCCAAAGGCTGTCATAGCCTTCAGCACCCCCTTCTCCATGGAGGAAAGAGCCGACCATAATCTGATAGATTGTTAGCGACCTCCAGTCGCTGCTCGGTTTGTTGTGTTTCGTTTCCATAAGAATTTGTAAGTGAAATAGGTGTGTGAAAATCATTATCAACAAATAACTTCCATCACGTTGCGATTGTTCATCGCAATACCTGATGACGCAACATATTTCAATTTTACGATTGCTTTCCCCTTTAAGCTAACGAGTTGTTAATCAACTACTATTTGCTAAAGGTTGTCATATTCAGTTATCGGCCCAGGCTCAAGCCAAATGTTGTCAATATTCTTATTAGGTCAGCCTTATTTTGCGGGCGCTGCATAAATTAAGTAAGGGAATGCCGTCACGGCATCCCCTTACCTGATAATAAACCAATCATTATCACATTTCTTGCAATGGAAAAAGTAATTTTGCTATGTACTATTATAACATAGCATTAAAAATTTGGTTCAGGACAAGAATTATTTTTTACAGTGACAATACTATTTTCAGCGGCTCGTTGCGCGTAAGCGTCACCGTAAGAGTGAAGTATTTGTCGGCTGATTCAGTTATCGTGCGAACTCGTCCGTTTTCGGTAACTGATTTTATATTTGAACTCTTGATTCCCGGCAGAACCAGTGTGATTGTCTTTTCGGTTGGCATTCCCGGATAATCGCCCGACATATCGATGTCGACGGTTATCGATGACTTCGATGCCGCCCCGCGGAATGTAATCAGGGCATACTCTCCGTTGTCAAGTGACGATGTTGACTTGCGGTCGTCCTCAAACATCACGTAGTCGCTCGTCACATTGCTTCGCGGATAGTAAAGCACTGTGTATCGCGATGCGTCGTAGTCGCCCGTGTTGTCCATCTCGTAATCGGCCTGAGGGATGAAAGCTCCTGCGCGAATGAGCATCGGCAATACGTTGAGGGGCGCGTCGTAACTTATTTTCGATGGCCCGTGATAGGTGACATCGGGGTTGTTGTAGTCGATCCATGTGCCGTCGGGCACTACGATGTCGCGCTTGCGGGCGCCTTGTTGCAGCACGGGTGCCACAAGCACCTCGGAGCCCCACATGTATTCATCGGTTATCGAATCGTAGGGTGTGGCTCCGTGTGTGTCGAAGTTGAGAGGACGCACCATCGGATATCCCTGCGAAGCGTTTTCGTAGGCAAGCGTATAGTTGTAAGGCAACCAACGGTAACGAGTTTTTACCAAGTCGAGCAGCTCATCGGCATATTCGGGATAGTGGTAAGGCTCGGCAAATTCCTGGGCGTGGGTGCGGAGAATGGGGGAGAATGTTCCGAGCTGGAGCCAGCGCACATATAGTTCGGGATCAATGGGATTCTCCTTGTCGATTGCGAATCCACCCACATCATGTGACATGTATGCCAATCCGCTAAGGCCCGAATTGAGCATTATCTTTATTTGAGGCTGCAGGCCTGCCCATGAGCGTGACACATCGGTCGACCACGGGAATACGCTGTAACGCTGCAGGCCGGTAGTTCCGCCTCGCATGAGCGTCATCAGTCGTGTGTCGGGGTATTCGTCCTTATATAGGTCATATATGATTGAGCTCCATACATTGCCGTAGACATTGTGGTATTGACGCGCCTTCTCTCCGTTGGCGTGTACTATGGTTTCGGGATGCACTTCGGGCTCGCCGAGGTCGCCCCACCATCCGCCTACACCTTCATCGGTGAGTGTGCGGTAACGCTCGCGCAGCCAGCGGCGTGTGTCGGGATTGGCTACATCAAACATTCCTGCCTCGCCCACCCAAGTGGTGACATCGTTTATTTTGCCTTGTGCGTCATGAGTGAGCATGCCTTTTTCGGCAAGCTGATTGTAGTTGTCAATTGCACCTATCTTGTTGATGTAGGGTTGCGATATTAGTACGGTGTTGACTCCTTGAGCCTTAAGATCGGCGAGCATCTTGCGATGATCGGGCCACTGCTCCTTGTTCCATTCGAGCCGTCCCATGTCGGTTTCCTTTCCGTACCAGTATAGGTCGAGCACCACCCCGTCAACCGAATATCCGGCATTCTTGAGCGTGTCGATCACTCCGCGGGTTTCCGATTCGTTGTGGTATCCGTATTTCGATGTTATGTATCCGAGCGACCAGAAAGGAGGCAGCTCCTGTCGGCCTGTAAGTCGGGTGTATTCACGGGTAACCGACGCAAGATTGTCGGCTCCGTATATGAAATAGTATGATATCGGGGCTTCGGCCTCGGTGGTATATGTGATGGGATCGCTCATTACCAGTTCCGCTGCGGCATAGTCGTCAAAGAGCACGCCGTAACCCTGGTTGCTTACAAAAAGCGGGATGCATATATTCATCTGGTTTATGCGGGGATCGCCTTCGCCGTAACCGTAGTTCTGACGGTTATACATCACCAGTGTGTCGCCCTCTATGTTGAAGCTGTGGCCGCGTTCTCCGGCTCCGTAGAATGAGCCGCCTTTGGCCGGCACGAGTGACATTGATTTGCGTCCGTCCGATGCTGTTGTCCTCACTCCCGAGTCATAGAGCAGTCGCTCTTTTCCTCCGGTGAACGATGTTGCGCCGCTCGCAGTGTTGAGCGACACTTCAAGACCCGAAGGCAGTGTCATCACGATTTGTGAGCCGTTTTTTACGATTTTACCGTTGAATTTTTCAGCCTTCATGGAGGCAGCTTGAGTGTGGCTTGGTTTCACGCCGCGGGGAGCATTGGTTACTCTGATTATATTGTCGCTTAAGGCACGGACTACTACGCAGTTGCCGTCGGGAGTGACTGTGGTCATGGTACCTGTAGGTGCGGCATTGAGCCATACGGCGACGGTTCCGAAAATACCCATCACCGCCGTTCTGATTAGATTCAGTCGTTTTAGCATGTTGATTGTAAACTAATTCTTAAAAATAGAGACGATGCAAATATACTGCTTTTTAACAAAAACAGCAAATCAACAACAATGGATTACAGTATATTACGATAATCGCCCCGCCCCGCTTAAAATGTGTTAACGGCTTTAGAACAGGGTGAGCTGCTGGGGGTCGAGGAGGCGGAAGGTCATGCGGTGGTAGGGCGTGGGACCGTATTCGGCTATTGCTGCGCGGTGGGCGCGGGTGGGATAGCCCTTGTTAACATTCCATCCGTATTGCGGATATTGCTCATGCAGGTTTCTCATGTACTCGTCACGGTGGGTCTTGGCGAGAATTGACGCTGCCGCTATGTTGCCAAAGCGTCCGTCGCCCTTGACAAAAGTTTGAAAAGGGATGTCGCCATAGGCCGAGAATCGATTCCCGTCGATTATTATTGCACCGGGTTTTATGCTCAATGCATCTATGGCGCGATGCATTGCCAGTATCGATGCCCTGAGTATATTTATGTGGTCGATCTCTTCAGGAGTTACTATGCCCACTGCCCAGGCAACGGCCTCGGCCTCGATTATGGGGCGCAGTTTCTCGCGCCTTGCTTCGGTAAGCTGTTTTGAGTCGTTAAGCAGCGGATGGTGGAAGTCGTCGGGGAGTATCACTGCGGCGGCATACACCGATCCCGCAAGGCATCCTCGTCCCGCTTCGTCGCAGCCGGCTTCGTTGCGCCCGGCTATATAGCATGTGGGAAGCATTTCACTCAACATATCCGTAACCGAATCCCGGGCGGTCGACCAGCTGTTCGGCGTAGCTGCCGAGCTTCTTGCGCAGTCGGGCTATGTTTATGTCTATAGTGCGTCGGCTCACCGGCATTTCACCCGGCCATATCGTGTCTATGATCTCGTTGTGGCTGAAAAGGCGGTTGCGGTTGTTGACAAAGAGTGTCAGCAGATAGAATTCGTTGTTGGTGAGGTCAATCAGCTTGTCGCCGATGTACACGGTCATGTCGTCGATGTTGATTCTCATGTCACGGCAGGTAAGCACTTTTGCCGGCGGGGTGGGGGGCTCATGCGGTGGCGGCGCAGCACTGCGTTAACACGGGCTATCATCTCCTTCATCGAGAAGGGTTTCAGGATATAGTCGTCGGCGCCCGAGTTAAGGCCGTTGATGATGTCATTTTCGCCATCGCAGGCCGTACAGAATATCAGTGGAATCGATGTGGTGCTCTTTGTCTGCTTGAGGTGATGCGCAAAATGCATGCCCATCATGTCGTTCATCATCACATCGATTATAAACAGATTATAGTTGGGGAGATCGGCCTGATAAGCCTCATCGACATTGCGGAACACATCAACCTCAAATCCCTCTTTCTCCAGATTGAATTGCATAAGTTCACACACCAGCGGCTCATCGTCGGCAATGAGTATGCGGCACGGTTGCTCGGATGTTGATTCTATATGCTTCATAATAGGATGCATTTTCATGAATGTTGAGATGATTTCGCATGACTGATATGACAAAGATAACGGTAAAAGCAATGTGCTACAATGTTAGTAACCGCATTGTAGCACATTTTTAACCCTTATATCACATTACAATGGCAATTCGTAACATCAGTCACGGTATTGCCACATAGATGTAATTACTTAAGCAACATGCTTGCGAAAATGGTCGCGAATCGTGTCTACTACATTTATTATATAGTCGCCCATCTTTTCGAGGTCGTTGATAATGTCCATGTAGTATATGCCCGACTGATACTCGTACACCTTGTTGTTGATGTTCTCGACATTGTTGGTGCGCAGCTGATTGCGCAGGTTGTTGATCTCACGCTCTTTGTTGTAGGAGCGTATGATGGCCACTTCCCTTGCTTTTTCTACATCGCTGAGCAGCTCTATCATGTCGGTCATAGCCTCTTTCAGGTAGCCAAACATCGTGTCGATGTTCTTGTATATCAATTCGGTGAAGTCGACACCGCTCTCCTGCTTGCGTATGAGTATCTTGGCGCATCCGAAGCAGCAGTCGGCTATGCTCTCGATTTCGCTGACGATGTTGAGCATCGCGGCGATGTGGAGTTTACCTTCATTGGAGAGTCGCCCCTCGGCGCATCGGTTGAGGTAGTTGGCGATTTCGATTTCCATGCGGTCGGAAATCTCCTCATATTTCTCAAGCCGCGAGAACAGTTGCGAGAACTCCTCGCTCTTCTCCTTGGAGTGTACGAGGTTTTCCGCCATGTCGATCATGCGCTGTACGCGTTGGGCATATACGGTCATCTCCTTCTCGGCCTGGGCTATGTTGAGTTCTGAAGCACTGAGCAAGCCGGCCGATATGAATTTGAGCTGGAACTCTTCGTCCTCCTTGTGCTTTGCGGGGATTAGCTTCTCGACAATCTTCACATACATTCCCGTGAGCCATATCATTATCGAAAGGTTGATGAGATTGAACACGGTGTGGAACATTGAGAGGCCGAATGACACGCTGAACTGCATCATGGCGATCTTGGCCAGCACTTCATGTCCTGCCGGAAGACTGCCGGCAAAGAGTTGGTTGTATATGTCGGGCTGTGTATCTTCGAGAGTATTCACGTAGGTAAACAGAGTTTCCGGATTGCCTTGTCCGAGGGCTTCGGTTATCCACACGTTGAGGTTGACAAACGGATAGAATACACACAAAGTCCATATTATGCCGAGGGCGTTGAACAGCAGGTGTCCCATCGCCGTTCGTTTTGCCGCAACGTTTCCGCTCATTGACGCGAGCAGCGGCGTTATGGTGGTTCCTATGTTGCTGCCGAGCACTACGGCACAGGCAAGGTCAAATGATATCCATCCCTTGGTACACATTATAAGTACTATGGCGAATGTCGCCGCCGACGACTGGATGACTGCCGTGACTATTATACCCACAAGCAGGAACAGCAGCACTGAAGTGAAGCCCATCGATGCGTAACGCTCGAGGAAGGCAAACATTTCGGGATTGCTCTGAAGGTCGGGGACATAGTCGCTTATCATGTCCAAACCCATGAAGAGGAATGAGAATCCTATCAGGAACTCGCCTATGGACTTGGTGCGGCTTTTCTTTGAGAAGAGCAACGGGACGGAACATGCTATGAGCGGGAGGATGAAGAGCGATGTGTCGACTTTGAATCCGAACAGGGCTATGATCCATGCCGTGAATGTCGTACCCACATTTGCTCCGAAGATGACCGCCATTGATTGGGCCAGCGTCATCAAGCCTGCATTTACGAAGCTGACTACCATTACGGTGGAGGCCGACGAGCTCTGAATCAGGGCGGTGATGGCAAAACCGGTCAATGTACCTGTGAATCTGTTGCGGGTCATTGCCGAAAGGATGTTACGCAAGCGGTCGCCCGCAGCCTTCTGGAGGCCTTCGCTCATCACTTTCATTCCGTAGAGGAACAAACCGACGGAACCGAGGAGAGCTAAAAAGTCTAATAATGTATAGTTCATACTTGAGGCATCGAAGTCGTTGATGAGAATCTTCTTTGTTTCCAACGACAAAGATATAATAAAAGTTCCTTATTACATAAATTCGTTAAAATTTTGTGATATAAAATTTTCTATACGGCTGTTATGACACCCGAACTTAATAATCCTCTCAAGCGTTTTTAATCGTAAGTATTAAAATGTCTTGACAATGAAACTCCGATTCTTTATTTGTATTGCGGCTATGATGGCGTCGTTGACCGCACCTCGCGCCGATGCTTGTTCCCGCATCCTTTATGTGGGCGAGGATTCTCTTCGCATAGTGGGGCGTTCGCTTGATTGGAAAACTCCCATACCCACCAACCTGTATGTCTATCCGCGTGGAATGGCCAAGGTTGGCAATGTCGGAGATAACGTAGTGAAATGGACTTCTCGTTACGGTTCCATATATGCCGTAGGCTACGACGGAGGCGTGACCGAGGGCATGAACGAGATGGGACTTGCCATAAACGGCCTGTTCTGCAAGGGAACGGTCTACAACAACGACTCGACTGCCGGCCGTCCCGGAATGTCGCTTGCCGTGTTTGTTGCCTGGTTGCTCGACATGAATGCAACGACTCCCGAAGTGGTAAAGGTGCTTAAGGAGCACAACTTCGACATCTCGGGTGCTACATTCGACGGCGGAACGGTGTCGGCTCTACACTGGGGCATCACCGATGCTCAGGGCCGTAGCGCTATTCTTGAGTTTGACCACGGAGCCATAAAGGTTTACGAGGGTGAGGATATGAAGGCGATGACAAACGATCCTCCCTATCCCGAAATGCAGGCTATCAACGAGTACTGGATAAAGGTTGGCGGCGAAAACATGCTTCCCGGAACTGTAAAGAGCCCCGACCGCTTTGTACGCGGATACTTTTTTGACGGCCATGTTGAAAAAACCGCCGACTCTGACCTCGGACTTGCCATAATACGAAGCATATTGGTCAACGTTTCAGTGCCTTACACCTATCGTATCGAAGGCGAGCCCAATGTGTCATCGACTCAGTGGCGTTCGTTTGCCAATCTGCGCGACCGTCTTTACTACTTTGACATTGTGACCAACCCCGGTATATACTACATCGACCTTAAGAAGTGTGACCTGCGTCCCGGAGCTCCCGTCATGAAGCTTGACACATCCAAGTCGAGCGTGATGATTGGTGATGTCACCGATCGTCTTAAGTCGTCGGAACCCTTCAAGCCCATGTATTGATTGTTGGTTGCGTTAACCTCTTATTCCGTCCGGCTTTTGCTACCGGGCGGAATATTTTTATAGCTCTTGAATTGCGCGCTGTCGATTAATAGTGCTATTTTTGCATTACGTTAATATAGTTATAGTTGATGAACCCACTCTTGCTCCGGCTTAGGTTGACTCTCGTGTCATTGGCTGTGCTGTGCTCGGCCGGTGCCGTTGCGCATGACGGCGTTTTGCCCGATTCGACTTCGGTTGACACACTTTCGGCACCCACGGCAAAGTGGTATCGTCAGCTGATCGATAACGGATTTCACATAAACGACCCCGACATCGACTATCCGGGATTCTGGCGATGGTGTGTGGGTGTCTACAACTGGGGCGATCGCACCTTCAACAGCTATGACCCCGATTACGTTGTGGGTGCCGGAAAAAACTGGAAGGCGGGATTGAAGAGCTACAACTGGATGGAGAACTATACGTTGCTATTCCCTCACAAGATGAGGGTGAACATGGTGTCGGATGTGTTCAGCGATGTCGGTGCTTACTTGTCGTTCATGGCCGTGAGCGTGGGTTACACCCTTAATGCCAACGATGTATTCGGTCATCCTGTGGCCAATCACCATAACTTCGACTTCAATTTCTGCTGCGCCCTGTTTTCGGCCAACCTGAATCTGTCGTCGACTTCGGGCGGTACCCGCATAACGCGCTTCGGCGACTACAACAAGGGCGAGCACCTGTCGCAGCGCTTCGACGATGTGTCGCTGTCATCGGTGGGAGGCGACATATACTACTTCTTCAACCATTCCCGCTATTCGCAGGCGGCTGCCTACAGCTACTCCAAGTATCAGCTGCGAAGCGCTGGCTCGTGGATTGCCGGCGCGGCGGTGACCCATCAGAACATCAACATCGATTTCTCGGGACTTCCACCCGAAATGCTCGAAAAGCTCCCGGGCGACTATGAAAAGTATCGCTTTCACTACACCGACTATGGTCTTATAGGCGGTTATGCCTATAACTGGGTGCTACATCCCAAGCGGTGGCTGATAAATGCCACGATTCTGCCGTCGATAGGCTACCGCCACTCCTACGAAGGCGCTACCGAAGGGCGCAAGGACATGTTTTCAACCAATGTGCGCGCTATGATGTCGGTTGTCTACAACCACAGGAGCCTTTATGCATCGCTCGTAGGGCGATATGACGGACACATATATTATAAAAGCTCCTACACATTTGTCAACTCCAATAATTCAGTCACATTAAACATTGGCACGCGTTTTTAAGCGATTATTGCCGACCTGTCTAATTTTTAACATCTTCAACGGTGATTTTGGTGTAGTGTTATTAATAGATATTCAATATAATTTAATATCTTTGTAAATAATTATTTAAGCACCCAAGCCTACTGAATCGTTTGCAGTTCAATAACATAGAAGTTTGTCAGCGTAGTAGCCGGTTACAATTTGCAACTTTGTGTGTTAAAATAGTTACAGTTTAATTAACAATCAAACCAAGTCATTATTATTATGAAGAGACTCCTTCTCTTGGCCAGTGCTATCTGGCTCATGTGTGCAGCGGCGATAGCCGCGCCGGATGATATCAAATGTAGTGGCGTAGTAGTCGATGAGCAGGGCGAACCTATCATCGGTGCTACAGTGACCCTTCCGGGAACTTCCACGGCCACTGCTACCGATGTCGACGGACATTTTACCTTGCTTGTGCCCCAAGGCAAGAAACTCAATATCACTTACATCGGATACAAGCCCGTTGAGGTTGTCGCAAAGCCCGACATGGGTACAATACCCATGGAGGTTGAGGCCCAGATGCTTAAGGATGTCGTGATAACCCAGTCGGCTGCCCGCACACGTCTTACTCCTGTGGCAGTGTCGACTCTTGGAGCACAGACTATCGATGTCAAGCTCGGTAATCAGGAACTCCCCGAAGTGCTGAAGACTACACCCGGTGTGTGGACAACGCGTGACGGTGGCGGTTTCGGTGACGCTAAGACCAATATGCGTGGTTTCAAGAGCCCCAATGTCGCTGTGATGGTCAACGGTATTCCCATCAACGACATGGAGTGGGGAGGTGTTTATTGGTCCAACTGGGCCGGACTCGGTGATGTCGCTGCCAATATTCAGACTCAGCGCGGTCTTGGTGCCACTATCGTGTCGACTCCCTCGGTGGGCGGTACAATCAACATCACCACCCGCACTATCGATGTCGAGAAGGGCGGTAGCGTTTGGTATGGAATGGGTAATGACGGAATGAACAACTTCGGTGTGAAGGTGTCGACCGGTCTTATGAAGAACGGATGGGCTATAACCGTGCTTGCTTCGCGCAAGTGGGGCGACGGATACATCCAGGGCACTCCCTTCAACAGCTACAACTACTTCGTGAACGTGTCGAAGCGCATAAATGAAAACCATCAGTTGGCATTGACCGCTTTCGGTGCTCCTCAGACTCACTACAAGCGTGACTCCAACTATGGCGGTCTTACAATTGACGGCTATCAGACCTATGCAAAGCGCTATATGGGTAGCGAAAGCATGTACCGTTACAACCCCACATTCGGTTACGACAATAACGGACAGATGCGCAACTCGAGCTATAACTACTATCACAAGCCTCAGATTTCATTGAACCACATCTGGAAAATCGATGAAACTTCTTCACTCTCATCGGCTGTTTACGTTTCTCTTGCCAACGGAGGCGGTTACAGCGGTCAGGGTTCGGGCCTCGACGGATACACCTACTCCGATTGGCGCGGTGCCCAGTACGGTGAGCTCAACATGAAGTTCCGTCGCCCCGACGGTACATTTAACTACGGTGCTATTCAGGATCTTAACGCAGCAAGTACCAACGGTTCAAAGCTTGTAATGTCGGAGTCAATCAACTCGCACAAGTGGTTTGGACTCGTATCGAGCTACAAGAAAGAGCTTGAACTCGGTCGCAACAAATTGAATTTGACCGGCGGTATCGACCTCCGTTACTATGTCGGCGATCACAAGAACAAGATTAACGACCTATATGGCGGTGAATACTTCATCGACTACAGCACACGTAAGGATGTTGACCCGCTTTTGAACTCGGCTGCCGCCAATCCCAACTGGAAATACGAGAAACTCGGCATAGGCGACATCGTTTACCGCAACTATCTCGGTTACACTGTACAGGAGGGTATCTACGGCCAGGGCGAATACACAATCCTTGACGGTAAGTTCAATTTCGTATTGTCGGGTGCCCTTAACAACACAAGCTACTGGCGTCGCGACAAGTTCTACTACGACAAGGCTAACGAAAAGTCGGAAACTGTCAACTTCATCGGTGGAACCATAAAGGGTGGTGCCAACTATAACATTGACGATTTCAACAACGTATTCTTCAATCTCGGTTACATAAGCCGTGCCCCCTTCTTCTCGGGAGGTGCATTCCTTAACTCGACCAACTCCAACGCCATCAACAAGGATGCCGTAAACGAAAAGGTAATGTCCTATGAAATCGGTTACGGTTACAACTCCCGCACATTTGCTATCAGCGTAAATGCTTATTGGACCAAGTGGATGGACCGCAGCGGATTGTCGCGTCGTGGTGAGTTCTCTCGCGCCGATGGTACATTCTATATGAACATGACCGGTGTCGACGCTCGTCACATGGGTATAGAGATGAACTTCAACTGGATTCCTGTAAGATGGTTGAATGTCGAAGGTATGATTTCATGGGGTGACTGGATTTGGGACAGCAATGCCAACGGTTACTTCTACAATCAGCTTGGACAGCCTATCCAGAATCTTACCGATGGTGCTCTTGCCGACGGTATCGGTGCTGAAAACCACTTGAAGTCGACCCTTAACCAGAAGGGCGTGAAGGTGGGCGGTTCGGCTCAGACCACCGGTTCGCTTTCATTGACTTTCCTTCCCTTCAAGGGATTCCGCATCGGCGGTGACTGGGTGATGAATGCCCGCAACTACAGCGACTTCTACATTTCGCCCTCTTCGCTCGGAACAAAGGCTATCAATGTCAACGACCTTTGGCAAATTCCCTGGGGACAGCAGCTTGACCTCAATGCAAGTTATCGTTTCAAGATTGGAAATGTCAATGCCACTCTCTACGGCAATGTCTACAACTTGTTCAACTATAACTACATCATGGATGCCCAGACTCCTACCTCGTCCAACGGAACATGGCAGGAAGCTTATAGCGTATTCTATTCATTCGGCCGCACCTACACCGTTCGTATGAGAATTAATTTCTAATATAAAATTGCGAAACGACAATGAAATATAACAATATATTCAAGAGCATGATTATCGGCGCAGCCGTAGTCGCACTCGCTGGTTGTTCGGAAAACTCCTGGAATGAGGATTATCTCGACGGCTTTGAAGTGCCTCCCGTAAGCTCTAACGTGGAAACTTTGGACTATACGCTCACTGCCGACGATTATAAGAATGTAGCAGCTAATCCTGCGAATGTTGCGTTGGCTAAGTCTAAGGGCTTGAGCAAGCAGCTGTCGGCAGTAGGCAGCAACGGTTACTTTACCGATGAAATCCCCGCAAAGGATTACCTTCCCGCCTACATGGATTCAATCCTCTTCCCTTACTTCGCTCTTAACGACGGTTCGGCTATAAATCTTACCTACAAGCAGGCTCAGGCTGTGCCCGAGCTTATCACTCAGGTTGATGCCGCCGAGATGGCTACCGTGTCCGACGACGAATATAAGGAGGTGTGGGGTAGCACTTCAGCCTATGCCAAGGCTTTCACTCCCGAGCGTCCCGCTTCAAGCTATCTGCCTCGACTGCTGTCGCAGCGTTTCCCCGAGGCTGTTTCAGGCGACTACGTATTGATTTCTTATAATGAAGCCGAAGTTGAACCTGACTTTGAGAATGGTGTCATCACTCCCATCAAGGATGTCAAGATTGGTGAAACCTACAATGTTCAGGGCTTTGTTACCGCTATATGCGCTCAGGGTTATATATTGAGCGACGATTCTGGAAGCTTGCTCGTGTATGTTGGACGCGACTTCGTGGCCGACAATTATAAAATCGGTCAGATGATCGCATTGAACGGTACCGGCTCGAAGTATAACGGCGGCCTGCAGATGTCGATAAACAGCGAAAATGTAGTGGGTAGCGAAATCTACGACTATCCCGCTCCTATCGAGCTTGACGGCGCTGCAATGAACACCTATCGCGATGAGTTTGTAGCCGCCAACAAGGACGGCAAAGGCAAGATGGGCATATATGTCAAGTTCACTGCCAATGTCATCTCTACCGGCAACTACACCAACTTTGTAGTCGAAGGTGCCGAAACAAAGTGCAGCGCTTATCAGCCCACCGAAGCCACCAAGGCTCTCTTCAAGAAGGGTGAGGATGCTGTAATAACCGGCTACATGATGTCGGTGAATCTCGACCGCAATACCGGTGAGCCCACCTATCTTAACTTCATCATCACTTCGGTTAACGGTACGGCAACCGCTCCAATGGCCGAGGACAATCCCTATGTTCCTGCTCCGACTCCTGTTGAGTCAGTTCCCGCCAACTCATTGTACACCTACAACGGCTCGGCTTGGAGCTTGGCTTCAAATGTCGTTACGCTTACCAACGACGATTACACTGCAATGGGTCAGAAGTATGGCAACCTCTCCGGAACCCTGCCTGAAACACTGCTTCCCGTATTCCTGAAAAACAAGTTCCCCTATGCATTGGCCGACGATGTTAAGTATGTTGCCTATAAGTACTACGGCTCCGACAAGAGCACTACAGTGCGTTGCAAGGAGCTTACCTACAACGGCAGCGAATGGGTAATGAACACCAACGTGGATGTTGTTACCGAGCAGTATGTAAAGACCAAGGGCTCTTGGATGTTCAATCCCAATGTCACCATATCGATTCCCAATGTCCGCCAGTCAGAACCCGGACTCACCTTCTATCAGACTACTGTAGACTGGGTTAAGGCTAACGAGGGCGAAGGCTATATCGACCGTGGCAATTCGGAATTCTTCTCGGGATGTTCGGCTTTCTACTGCAATGTCAACCATGACATATCGCAGGTTGAGAAGTATGCTTCAAGCATGTGGCCCGACATGACCCAGAGTGTGGTTATTCCCAAGATGCGCGAAAACTTCCTCTATGTCACCATGCCGGCTACCTTGAAGGCTCTCTATCCCGAGGCCAACTTGATCGACGGCTACACCCAGCCTATTGTTTACGAGATTGATTACGTGACCTATTACGGTTCATCGGCTTATGATGGAAAGAGCGGCAATGTCAACGACACTGTACGCTACGAGGTGACCGGAAAGGCCGACTTCAAGCTCATCTACTCTACATGGCTCGGAGGTGAAGTGAAGGGTGAATAAAATAAGCTCTTTGAAAAGGTAAAAATTGGAATTCTAATATCGAAGCGACGGCATCATCGATGTCGTCGCTCTTTTTTGTGGTGACAATGGCTACTGATTTGTAATAATTTACGACATAATCGCTTTTTTGCAATTATTAAGTGTGTGGAATGGAGTTTAATAGGTAAATTTGCAGACTGTAAATCAATTTGTATTATGGACCGGGACATTCCGACAATCTATCTTATTCCCGTTACGCTTGGCGATTCGCCCGTTGACCGTGTGCTTCCCTCCTACAATCTGGAGGTGATTCACCGCGTAAGCTACTTTATTGTCGAGAATGTGCGCTCGGCGCGAAGATTCCTGAAGGCATGCGACCGTTCCATTGACATTGATTCGCTCCATTTCAGCGAGCTGAATCAGCACACGGCTCCCGAGCAGATTCCCGCTCTGCTTGGCCCTGCCGAGGAGGGGCACGACATTGGCGTGATTTCCGAAGCCGGATGTCCTGCCGTCGCCGATCCGGGTGCCGATGTTGTGGCTATCGCACAGCGTCGTGGCTATCGTGTGGTTCCGCTTGTGGGGCCTTCGAGCATATTGCTATCGTTGATGGGTTCCGGTTTTAACGGTCAGAGCTTTACGTTCAACGGTTATCTGCCCATCGACCAGTCGGCGCGTACCGCCAAAATGCATGAAATGGAGCGTCGTATCATGAGGGAGAATCAGACTCAGATTTTCATCGAAACTCCCTACCGCAACAACAAGCTGATTGCCGAGCTGTCACGCACGCTGCCGCAATCGCTGTTGCTTTGTGTCGCATCCGACATCACTTGCTCCCGGCAGAGCATAATCACTCAGCCGCTGTCCAAGTGGGCCCGGGCCACATATAACTATGATAAGATTCCAACCATTTTCTTGCTCTACAAATAACTATGGCGAAACGCATCAATTTTTCATCACATGATATGCCGGGCCTTTTTGACGACTTTGAGTCGTCGATGCCGGTGCATCCCGATATAGAACGACATGCCAGGCTTGCAGGACTGACCGGTGGCCAGGCTGAAGTAAAGGTCGACGGCGACCCGCTCGGCCCGGTAGTGGTCAAGCCTGTGCCCAACAAGATTGTGTTCATGTCATTCGGCAGCGGAAGCAGCGGCAACTGCGCCTACATAGGCGATGCGCGTTCTGGATTCCTGATCGATGCAGGGGTCGATTGCAAGCGCATCGAGCGCGGACTTAATGAGTATGGCCTCGACATGAACCACGTGAAGGGTATATGCATAACCCACGATCACAGCGACCACATGCGTTACGCTTACTCGATCGTGCGCAAATATCGTCACATAAGGCTCTACTGCACGCCGCGCACTCTTTCGGGCATATTGCGCCGTCACAGCGTGTCGCGACGCATAATGGACTATCAGGTCAATATTTACAAGGAGATTCCGTTTACTGTCGACAACTTCACGTTTACTGCCTTCGAGGTGATGCACGACGGCAGCGACAATGCCGGATTCTATGTCGAGCACGACAACCGGGCGTTTGCATTTGCTACCGACCTCGGCTGCATATCGGAACGCGCCGACTACTACATGCGCCGGGCCGATTACCTGATGATTGAAAGCAACTACGACCTCAATATGCTTCGATTCGGGCCCTACCCCGAGTATCTGAAGGCGCGCATAATGAACGTCAACGGACATCTCGACAACCGCATGACGGCCGAGTATCTCGCCTCGATTTATGCCGATAGATTGTCCTATGTATTCCTGTGTCACCTTAGTCACGACAACAACACTCCCGAGATTGCGCTCAACGAGTCGCGCACGGCGTTGGAGAATATCGGCCTTAAGGTGGGCGGCGGCATGGATTCACCCGACGACATAGGTGCCGACATACAGCTTGTCGCGCTTCCGCGCTTCGACTGCTCGCGACTCTACACTCTCAGGATATAAGAAATAAAGGAGGCCTTCGCAATCATGGTGATGCGCAGGCCTCCTCGTTATGAAGCATCTTATGTAATTATTTTATTTGTCGGTGGATTCGTCAACGTATTTGTTGAGTTTATGCCAGTCCTTGATGGGAGGAATAATGCCCATTTCGATTATTTCGTCACGGAGCTTGCACAAGTGCTGGTAGCTCTTTTCCATCTCATCCTGCTCTTCGCGTGTTCCGGTAATCTCCTTGCACTTGACGCCGTCCTTGCTGATGGTCGTTTCCATGGCCATCATTATATGATGATACTTGGCGTCGTTTACATAGGTTCCTGCAGGCCAGCGGAAAGGCTTTCCGCCCATCGCGGCGGCAATCATCTCTATCGACAGGTAGGCCGGGCTTTGGAACGACGACCTTCCTCTAAGATCGATGATGTTCTTTCCTCCCTGTATCACACGCACCTTCATCTCCTCCCACTCCTTTTCGGGCAGGGCTTCGGTGCCTATGATTTCAGTTAGAGGCTTGCCGTTGACGGTTGTCGTGGAGGCAAACACTGCCATCTGTTCGCCGTGACCGCCGTAGGTGCGGGCGTTTACTATGTCGTCGGCGGGAATCTTGAAGTACTTCGACAATTCGCTGCGTAGTCGGGTGCTGTCGAGTGCTGCGAGAGTGGTTACTTGCGAGGGTTTGAGTCCCGAGTATAACAGAGTGATAAGTCCGGTTATGTCGGCGGGGTTGAATATGACTACGATGTGTTTTACATCGGGACAATAAGCGCGCACATCCTTTCCAAACTGTGCTGCGATTTCGGCGTTGCCCTTCAGAAGGTCCTCGCGGGTCATTCCGGCCTTACGGGCGGCGCCGCCCGATGATACGATGTAGGATGCTCCGGTGAGTGCCTCTTTGATGTCTGATGTGTAGGTTATGTTCATTCCTTCAAAACCGCAGTGGTAAAGCTCCTCGGCTACACCTTTAAGAGCCGGTTCAAAGGGATCGTATAGGCAGATGTTGGGAGTGAGTCGCATCATTGCCGCTGTTTGTGCCATGTTGGAACCGATCATTCCGGCAGCTCCGACAATGGTCAGTTTTTCATTTGTTAAAAAGCTCATAGAACAAAATGTTTTTATGTTGATATTAATATGGTTATTTGCTGATTGTTCTATATTCATAACATCGTCGTGTCGATTTTGTTTGCTTATGACTGTTATGTAATGTTGTTTTTCTGATAATTTTACTTTTGCTCTCAACTTATCGCCTTAGATACTCATGTTCGGCAATGCTCCAATCATAAGAATATTTGGCATTGCTCTCAACTTATTTGTATCTTTTTATTCGTATCTTTGCAATTATGAAACGAGTATTGATTATTGGTGCCGGAGGTTTTATCGGCGGTTTTATTGCCGCCGAGAGCTTGAGGCGCGGTTATGAAACATGGGTGGCAGTGCGTGAATCGACTTCGCGCAGGTTTCTCGACGACCCGAGGTTGCACTTTGTCGTTCTTGACTATGATGATCCGGTTCAGATGCAACAGGCTCTCTCCGACGCACTTCCCGTCGGCGAGAAGTGGGATTGGATTGTTTACAATCTCGGTGCGACCAAGGTGACCAACTACTTCGACTTCAACCGCATCAACTATATGTATCTTAAAAGCGTGGTTGAAACTCTCAAGGCCATTGACAAGGTTCCCGAGCGGTTCCTTTATATGAGCAGCCTCAGCGCTCTCGGCCCCGGCGACGAGAAGGGCTATGCGCCTTACACCTCGCGCAACATTCCCAATCCCAATACACGTTACGGCCTGTCGAAGGTGAAGAGCGAAACGTTCTTGGCCATGACTCCCGACTTTCCGTGGATTATATTCAGGCCCACAGGCGTTTACGGCCCTCACGAGCGCGACTATCTGATGATGATAAAGAGCATCGACCGTCATTGGGATTTCGGAGTGGGCTATCGCAAGCAGATGCTTACATTTATTTATGTAAGCGACCTGGCTGCGGCGGTGTTTGACGCGCTGCAACGTGGCAAGACCGGAAAATCTTACCTTATAAGCGAGCCTAAAGCCTATACGCAGAGCCAGTTCCGTCGCATCGTGGCGCGTGAGCTCGACAAGAAGTGGGTGATTCCCGTGAGATTGCCGCTGTGGGCCGTCAAGATTGCCTCGATAGTCGCCGAGAAGTACGGCGTGGCAAAGATGAAGCCGTCGACGCTCAACTCCGACAAGTATAAGATTATGAAGCAGCGCAACTGGAATGTCGATGTGTCGGATGCAGTGGCCGATTTCGGTTTCAATCCGCAATTTGACCTGGAGCGGGGCATAAAGGCCACAGTTGAGGCCTACCGTAAGGAGCAGGCCGAGGAGAAGGAAGCTAATAAAAAATTAAAGAAATGAGTACCGACAATTACAATCGTCCGCCGTTGTGGTTCATAATCGTCATAATAGTGATGATGTTGCCGCTTTTTTCATGGCCGTTTGTCATGACATCGCTTGATCCGGCCGACGAGGATAGTACAAAATGGCTTATGACCGTGATATTCCCGATTTATGCGATATTGTCGGGATATTATGCCTATAAATGCTATGCTCAGCGTAAGGAGTTGAGCATCATCCTTTTATGCGTATTATTGCTCTCTTATGCGGCAATTGGATTCTATTTATACTGTTAAAAAGTGTGAAAAATAGCGATTTTTATTCCGGAAACTATGTTTTATAACATAAAAAGCATTACCTTTGCAATGTGTTTTTCATGGTATTAGATTTAAGGTTAAGGAGATTATTTGTCGTGAGACAAATAATTTTTTTTATACCCCTACCGTAACGCTCTTTTATAGGTGTGGATTTTGTCAGGTTTTGATTAAATTTGCAAAAACTCTGACTGCATTATCATGAAAGCATTAATCTCAATCATTGCCGTAATTTTGTTTATGTTGCCTGTCGAGGCTGAATGTGCCGAGAAAAAGGTAATAAGAATAGGTACCGACAATACCGATCTGATTCTTCAAGTGGGCGACAACGGCCGCTTGTATCAAAGCTATCTTGGCCCTCGCTTGCGTCATGATGAGGATTTGACGCGTTTTGACTGGTATCGTCACGCCGCCAGCGACGGTTCGGTGTCGAGGCGAGGCTGGGAAGTGTACTCGGCTTCGGGCAATGAGGAGTTCTTTGAGCCCGCTCTTGCCGTGACTCATGCCGATGGCAATCCCACAACCTATCTCTACTATGTCGATTCCGAGTCTAAGGCCGTCGAGGGAGGCACTATGACGGTTATTAATCTGAAAGACGACAAGTATCCCGTGAATGTGACATTGAACTATGTAGCCTATCCCAAGGAGAATGTTATAAAGACCTGGAGCGAGATATCGCATTCCGAGAGCAAGCCCGTGACCCTTTCGGCCTATGCGTCGACAATGCTGTATAAGAGTGCCGGGAGCTATTTTCTCACCGAGTTTAGCAGCGATTGGGCCAAGGAGGCGCAGATGAGCAGTCAGCAGCTTCAGTTTGGCAAGAAGGTCATCGACACCAAGCTTGGAAGCCGTGCGGCCATGCACACTCATCCGTTCTTTGAAATAGGCATCGACGGGCCGGTGAAGGAACATTCGGGCGAGGTGATCATGGGTACGCTTGGCTGGACCGGCAACTTCCGATTCATCTTTGAGGTTGACAATGTGGGTAATCTGCGCGTAATTCCGGGCATAAATCCCTATGCCTCGACCTATGAGCTGAAAGCCGGCGAGATATTCACCACTCCCGAGTTCATCTTTACCGTAAGTTACGACGGTGCGGCGCAGGGCAGTCGCAATCTGCACGACTGGGCCCGCAACTACAGCCTTAAGGATGGCATGGGCTCCCGGTTGACGCTGTTGAACAACTGGGAGAACACCGGTTTCAATTTCAATCAGGATGTGCTCGCACAATTGATGAAGGAGGCCAAGGATCTCGGTGTCGACATGTTTCTGCTCGACGACGGCTGGTTTGGCAACAAGTATCCGCGAAAGGACGACCGTGCCGGCCTCGGTGACTGGGAGGTGACTCACGACAAGTTGCCCGGCGGTATAGCCGCATTGGTCGACTCGGCCCGTAATGCGGGTGTCAAGTTTGGTATATGGATTGAGCCGGAGATGGTCAATCCCAAGAGCGAACTGTTTGAGAAACATCGCGACTGGGTGATAATGCAGCCTAACCGCGACACCTACTACTATCGCAATCAGCTTGTGCTCGACATGAGCAATCCCAAGGTGCAGGATCATGTCTACGGAGTGGTCGACGACATTCTCACCGAGAATCCCGAGGTGGCCTACTTCAAGTGGGATTGCAACAGCCCAATAACCAACATATACTCTCCCTACTGCAAGGATAAGCAGGGACAGCTCTATATCGATCATGTGAGGGGAGTGTACAATGTACTGAAACGCATAAAGGCAAAATATCCCGATGTGCCCATGATGCTTTGCTCGGGCGGCGGTGCCCGTTGCGATTACGAGGCTCTCAAATATTTCACTGAATTTTGGTGCAGCGACAATACTGATCCTGTGGAGCGAATCTATATCCAGTGGGGATTTTCACAGTTCTTCCCATCCAAGGCCATGGCGGCCCATGTCACGAGCTGGAACAGGAATACTTCGATGAAATTCCGAACCGATGTTGCGTCTATGTGCAAGCTCGGCTTCGACATAGGTCTTAAGGAGATGACTCCCGACGAACTCGCCTATTGTCGCCAGGCGGTGGCCAACTGGAAAGCCCTGCAACCGGCTGTGATGGATGGCGATTTGTACCGGCTCGTGTCGCCCTACGAAAGCAATCACGCCGCTGTCGACTATGTTTCCAAGGACAAGAATCTTGCGATTCTCTACGCGTTTGACATCAATCCCCGCTTTCAGGAGAAGCTTTTGCCGGTCAAGCTGCAGGGCCTCGACCCCGACAAGCGTTATAAGGTGGAGGAGATAAACCTTATGCCCGGAAGGCGTTCGACACTTGCCCGCAACGGAGAGGTGCTGTCGGGCGACTACCTGATGAAGGTCGGCCTTGACGCCTTCACTTCAAGCCGCAACACAAGTCGCGTCGTGAAGCTCACCGCCATGGAATAGCGCTTCGCGACATTATGGGGTGAAATCGGGGGTTTCGGCGTACTATATTTGCAGGAAAAAAGTAACTATGGAAAATACATCGAAAGTACAGAGCCGCCGAGGCCGGGGATTAAAGTTTGATCAGGAGTGGAAGGATGCAGTCGACCGCCTTCCCAAGCATTACCGCGACGAGATATGCGCCGCAATCGAGGCCTATCAGCGCGACCTGACGGTAATTGAAGTTTCGGAGGGCGTGCCCCGCGCCATCTTCATGCTCATCATGCCCACGATACGCCGCCGCTATCGTGCCCGTGAGCTTCGCCGCCTCGCCCGCGATCGCAAGGCCGCATCACAATCCCGCCGCCAGGAGGCCGAGCAAAGGCCCTCGATAGTCCGCAACATTTCGGCGCAGCCCAGCCCCGCAATGCAACCTAAGCCCGCAGTGCAGTCTGACCCTGTGATGGTGGTTAAGCAACCGGAATCGGCATCTCCTGCCCCGGCAACGGTGCCAAGCGGCCGACAGCCCGCTCCGGTGGCCGAGCCTGCGCCTGCCGCAGTCAATGTCCCTGCCGCCGGCCAACCGGGCAAAAGCACGCTTGAAAAGCTCATCGCCCACAGGTCGCGCCGCCGCAACCGCCATCGCCGCCGCCACTAATCAGGAGCGTTGGAATTCCGAAGGCGACATGCCGGTGAGGTGCTTGAAGTATTTACCAAACGATGACTGGTTGGTAAAGTTGAGCTCGTAGGCTATCTGCTGGATGTTTTTGCCTGAGAACCGGAGCAGATTTTTGGCTTCAAGTATCACATACTCGTCGATCCATTCGGCTGCGCTGCGACCGGTCGATTCCTTGATTATCAGCGACAGATATTTCGGAGAGATGTAAAGCTTGTCGGCATAGAATCCCACCGAACGCTCCCGCCCGTGGTGTCGGTTGACAAGAGTCATAAAATCGTGGACATAACTCACACGGCGAGAACGCGAGTGAGAATCGGGTTCCTCCTCGGTTTCGTTCTTGCGCTTTGACACGGCTTCCATAATCTGATAAACGAGTGCGGCCACAAGATTGCGGGCAATGCTCTTTACGTATAGACTTTTTTCGTCCTCCGAAGCATTCAGGTGCAGCAGTTCAAGATAGCGTCGCACGAGTTCGGTTTCCTTATCGGAAAGCTTTATTACCGGCTTATGATGCGACATCAGCACACTTGCATTAATCACGTTCATGTCGAGGTTTATGTCGCGGATGAAATCGCGTGACATAAACAGGACGTATGCTTCAAGGTGTGACCAGTCAATCTCACCCATTCTCACGATGCTGTCGGGATGTATCGATATTATCGATGCCGGACTTACCTCCAGCATCTCAAGATTGACCTCTATCGACTTAAATCCTTCAAGGGCCAGCACCAATGTCATGCCGTTGAAACGCCACGGACTCTCATAGTTCAACGCCGGATGCGTGCCCGGTTTCAACCGTGAAAACACGTAATCGCGGCCGAAACTGCTGTAGTCTGATGAAAAATTGGCAATATGCTTAATGTGGTCGAGCTCGATTGATTGTTCTTTCATGTCAGTTTTTATCCTTTGATTCCACAAAAATAAGATATTTCATAAAATCATCATAATATTTACCTATTATTCGACTTTTATGCCAACAAATAGAAACAATCATCCATTTCGTTGCCCAAATTAGGCTTGGCTATGTTGTGACGGTGTAATTTAATTGTGCTATCTTTGCATCACTAAAGTGAGTCTTTCAACCTACATTTTTCAACAACGTGGAAAAGAAAAAATCAATGGCCCTGCTTCGCAACCTGTTCAAGTACGGATTGCCTATAGTGCTGAGCGCATGGTTATGTTACTACCTTTACACAAAGGTCGACATCGAAGCCATGAAGGAGGAGATAAGCAAATGCAACTACATCTGGATAGGTATAGCGTTAGTAATCAGTATATTTTCCCATATTTTCCGAGCCATGCGCTGGAGCATACAGCTTAATGCGCTCAACATAAGGACTCCGCTGAATCCTCTCGTGTGGAGTATATTCGGCACCTACGCCATAAACCTGATATTTCCGCGTCTTGGCGAACTGTGGCGCTCGATCTACATCGCAAAAAGACAAGACTCGCAATTCACCACCGTGTTTGGCTCAATGGTGTGTGACCGACTTGCCGACACCGTGACCGTGCTGCTGCTCACAGTGAGCACATTCTTCATCGCCAACAGCGCGTTTATCGCTTTCGGCGAAAAATATCCTGAAACCTATCAGGGCATTCTCAACACAATCAGTTCGCCGTGGGTGTGGGGCGTAGTCGTAGCGGGCGCGCTCCTGCTTGTGTGGCTATTCACAAGCCGCACCACCAACAAATGGGTGCTGAAGGTGCGCAAGGCAGTGGCCGACCTTTGGGAAGGATTTGCCGTCATAGGTCGCATGCCTCACAAGGGCCGCTGGCTCCTCTACACCGTAGCCATCTGGGGCTGCTACTTCATGCAGCTCTATCTTGCATTCTTCGCTTTCCCCTTCACCGAGCATCTCGGCATCGTGGCCGCTCTCGTGACATTCGTGCTTTCGAGCGTATCGATGGGCATCCCCAGCAACGGCGGACTCGGCCCCTGGCACATTGCCGTCATTTTCTCGCTCGGCATCTACGGCGTGGGCATGAATCAGGCTGCGGCATTCGCCATGATAGTGTGGGGCGCACAGACATGCCTGCTTGTGTTGCTCGGACTATATGCATTCATCGGCATAGCCCTCGACAAGCGCAGCGTCACCTCAAAGCAACAACAATCAATCAACTAAAGCTCCCTATAACATGGACTTCGACAACAAGCCCGATTACTTCATGGCCGACGACGATGATAACAAGCAGTCGACGCAGCCTTCAACGATCAACTTCGACAACGACATTAACGCCAAGACTGAAGCCAACGAGCCACAGCAGCCCGCACGCGAGGAGAAGCCGCATCGCCGTCGCCGCGCGTGGAAACGCATATTCTGGTGGTCGGTGGTCATTATCGCGCTTGTGCTCGCCGCCGCTACATGGATACGCTACTTCAATCCATACGTTACCGATGCCACCGAGCGAGGCTATATAGTGTCGATGGAGCGCAGGGGAATCGTGTTCAAGACCTGGGAGGGACAGATGATTGTGCAGAGTGCGCTTACCGACTCGACGCGACTCTATTCACGTGACTTCATCTTCTCGGTCGACAATCCCGAACTGGCAAAAATGCTCGTAGATGTCAAGGGTACCGGCCGTCAGGTCAATGTCACCTATAAACGCTATTGGGGATCGCTCCCCTGGCGCGGTGCCACATGCTGCATCATCACCGCTGTGGAACCTGTAGCAACAACCAAGGCCGCCGAGGCCTCAACGCCGGCCGACAACATGAACAACGGTGACGCCGACGCAGAGAGCCCCGTAAATAAAATTTAGGATTTCATTTATTGCATATCACACTCCTATTAAGTATCTTTGCGCCGTGACGCTTGTTCATTTTATTAATAATAATATATATGCCAGCAATTAAGACTATTGGTATTCTCACCTCGGGAGGCGACGCTCCCGGAATGAACGCCGCAATTCGTGCGGTAACCCGCTCGGCAATATTCAGCGGTTTCAAGGTAAAAGGCATCTACCGCGGCTATCGCGGCCTTATAACCAACGAGATAGTTGAATTCAAGACCCAAAACGTATCGAATATCATTCAGATGGGCGGCACAATCCTGAAAACCGCCCGTTGTAAAGAGTTTGAAACAGCAGAAGGACGACAGCTTGCTTACGACACAATACGCCAGCACGGCATCGACGCTCTTGTTGTGATAGGCGGCGACGGCTCGCTTACAGGAGCGCGCATATTCGCTTCCGAATTCAATTTCCCCATCATCGGTCTTCCCGGTACAATTGACAACGACCTGTTTGGTACCGACAAGACCATAGGCTACGACACAGCCCTCAACACCATCATGGAGTGTGTCGACAAGATACGTGACACCGCAACGAGCCATGAGCGACTCTTCTTTATCGAAGTTATGGGCCGCGACGCAGGCTTCCTTGCCCTTAACGGTGCCATAGCCGCCGGAGCCGAAGCAGCTATAATCCCCGAAATATCGACCGAGGTCGACCAGTTGGCCGAACTTATCCAGAACGGATTCCGCAAGAGCAAAAACTCATCGATCGTGCTCGTAGCCGAAAGCCCCGTCACCGGCGGTGCAATGGCTCTCGCCGAACGCGTGAAGAACGAGTATCCCGGCTATGATGTAAGAGTGTCGATACTCGGACATCTGCAGCGCGGTGGTTCACCCACGGCAAGCGACCGCATCCTTGCGTCGCGCCTCGGTTCAGCCGCCATCGACGCTCTCCTTGAGGATCAGCGCAACGTGATGATCGGTATATCCAACGACCAGATTGTCTACGTTCCGTTCTCAAAGGCCATCAAGAATGACAAGCCCATCAACCGCGACCTGCTCAACACACTTCGCCGCTTGTCGATATAATAAGCCAATTAAAATTTTTACGGAATCCGGCCTCTCACTGAACTGAGTTGCCGGATTCTGCATTTTCGGGCATTTAATGCGATGCCGTAATGATAAAATTTAGTAAGTTTGTGACATGATAAAGAATTTGCTTTTCGACCTCGGCGGTGTCATCATGGACATACGCCGACAAAACTGCGAGGCAGCTTTCCGTCGGCTCGGAATGAACGACATAGACCGCTTTCTGGGCGACTACGGCCAGAAGGGCCCATTCCTGAAACTTGAGGAGGGTAAAATAACTGAAGAGGAGTTTCGCGAGGAGGTGCGCCGTCACATTCCCGAGGATGTCGACGATGCCGCAATCGACAACGCATTCAACCAATTTCTGGTGGGAATACCCTTGCGCCGACTGCAAGAGCTGCGCAAACTCCGTGAGCGCTTCGGAATATACCTGCTCTCCAACACCAACTCAATCATGTGGAATTCGCGCATCGCCGAGGAGTTCCGCCAGGAGGGACTGCAACTGCACGACTACTTCGACGGCACCGTCACCTCATTTGAGGAGAAGTGCATAAAGCCCGATGCCGAAATATTTGAGCGTGTCGTGAGCAAATTGGGCATACAGCCTGAGGAAACCCTGTTTTTCGACGATTCGCAGGCCAATGTCGATGCTGCGGCCGCATTGGGATTCAATATAATGCACGTGGCTCCCGGCAAGGAGTTCTACGACCTTATCGCCGAGAAGGGCCTCTCATAACAACATAACACCGTCACTAAACAATAACAACCATGAAGATAGTAAACTTCGACGACAATCATTCGGTCATCAGTCAATACATGATGGAGCTGCGTAATGTCGACATTCAGCACGACATGCTCCGATTCCGCCGCAATCTTGAAAGAATAGGCGAGATTATGGCCTACGAAATAAGCAAGACATTCAATTACCGTCAGGTCGAAATAACGACACCGCTCGACACCGCAACCTGCAATGTAATTGCCGACAAAGTTGTGCTCGGCACGATATTCCGCGCAGGAGTGCCTTTTCATCTCGGCTTCCTGAACACACTCGATCAGGCCGAAAACGCTTTTGTGTCGGCTTATCGCAAATATAAGGAGAAAGAGAACTTCGATGTGTTCATTGAATACATAGCATCGCCGCGCCTTGACGGGAAGACGCTCATACTTGCCGATCCCATGCTCGCCACCGGCGCATCGATGGAGCTGAGCTACCGGGCGTTGCTTACAAAGGGTGAGCCCGAAAAGATTCACATAGCATCGGTGATCGCCTCACAGGTTGCGATAGACTATATACGCGAACGATTTCCCGATGACAAGACCACGGTGTGGGTGGGCGCAATAGACCCCGAAATAAATTCCCACAGCTACATTGTGCCGGGACTCGGTGATGCCGGCGATCTTGCCTACGGAATAAAGGAGTGAGCGCAGGGAATGGCAATGCTGAGCCGTCGACCTCGCCAGTCAACCGACATGACCTTGAACCGCTTGACACCCGACGGAGTGTCGACTTCGCCCGTGTCGCTTTCAGGCAACGGAAGCCTCACACCGTTGGCAAAATTCACACCGCTTACTCCGGCGGCCTTGTAAAGGGCCTCCTTGACGGTCCATGCGGTAAGCAGTTGGCAGGGAGCGGTGCATCGCTCCATTTCAGCCGGTGAAAGATATTTTTTAGCGACCTTCTTCAAGGCGTCGCGAAACTCCTCGATGTCGATGCCGATGCGCTGCGAATCGGTATTGACAGCAACCGCCGCGACTCCGCGACAGTGGGAAACCGATATTTCCACATTGCATCCCTCGACCACGGGTGAACCGTCGGGGCGATGCGACAAAACGGCATTGTCGCCGAAAACCGACTCAACAATCTCCCTTACGGCCCGCTTTTCGCCTTCGCGCTGACCGCTGCACCTGTCGCCCACGGCAAATTCCAGCAGGTAGACCCTGCATCCGGCAAGTTCAAGGGTATCAATCATCACGTGACAGCCTCCGCGCCGCCATCAGGATGTCGTTGTAGACGGCTTCGACAATAGGAGCCGTTTCTTCCGCCGACCTGTCGTTGCCTTTAATCTCCAGGGCACCGCTGAGCACAAATGCAACGCTGTCGGTAGCCATCCACTGCAGCGGAGTCACGACAGCGGCAGGAGCCTTGACGATAAGGGATGTCACGCCCGACTGCGAGGTTGTTGCGGTAACATCGGCATGATGTTCGCCAACGTTCATGTCCATGCGCTCCCGGCGGTTGTCGAGCACCCGGGCTGCTGTGCCACGGTTGACAGGCGTATAGGTGAGGTGCAGGACGGCGTTGTAACGCGGATAGGTGACATCGAGCCATTGCGAGCCGTCGTCATCGCGTTGTCCGTCGACCGAAGCGTTGAAGTTTATCCATAAGTTCAAAGGGAAAGAGTTGACGCGGGCGTAGACCGTGTCGTAACACTCGATGCGGGGGTAGGCCGTGCGCCGCGGGGCGGGGGAGCTGTTGTCGGAGCGGCCACACTCCATTCCAAGCACGGAAACGGCCGTGACAAGCAGTACTGCCGCATAGCTTATGACGCGACTGCGGCGTAGATCACTTTTCAGCATAGTCCTCGACAGGCATTACCTTGACTCTTACGCTTGCTATGCGATGACGCTCTATTGTCAACACGAGGAATCGGCAGCGGCCGTAGACAATCGACTCCTTGCTTTTGGGGAAGTCACCCTTTATGGCAAGCAACATTCCGGCAAGGGTGTCGCAATCCTCGGTTACGGCGGCATAATCCTCCTCGTCAAGGTCGGTGATACGGAAAAAGTCGGTGAGCAGTGTCTTGCCCTCAAACACGTAGGTGTCGTCGGGAAGCTTACGGTAGGTAATCTCTTCTTCGTCGTACTCGTCGTTGATGTCGCCCACAATCTCTTCAAGTACATCCTCAAGGGTCACAAGGCCCTGGGTGCCTCCGTACTCATCGACCACGATAGCCATGTGGATGCGTCGACGGCGGAAGTCCTCAAGGAGGTCGTCGATCATGCGCGATTCGGGCACGAAGTAGGTTTCACGCACAAGTTTCTGCCATTCGAAGTTCTCGGTCTTGCGTCCGATATAGGGAAGCAGGTCGCGGCTGTAGAGCACGCCTTTAATGTTGTCCTCGGTGTCGGCGTAGACGGGAAGTCGGGAGAATCCGCTTGAGAGCACCACATCCATAACCTCTTCAAATGTGGAAGTGATGTCGATGTCGGTCATATCGACGCGCGGTGTCATGATTTCGGAAGCTGTAGTGTCGCCGAACTTGAGAATGCCTTCAAGCATCTCCTTTTCGTCGGGCGCTTTTACATCGGTTATTTCAAGAGCTTGGGTGAGGTCGTCGGTAGATATGTTCTCGGCCTTTTTTGTGACCACGCGGTTTACGATAGTAGAGCTCTTGACGAGCATCGACGAGAGCGGCGAGAACGTTTTGACCATAGCTCCGATTCCGCCTACGGCCATTTTCGCCCACTGAAGGGTGTAGTTGTTGGCATAAAGTTTCGGCAGAATCTCGCCGAAGAGCAAAATCAGGAATGTAAGTACTACGGTCTGGAATACAAAACTTAGGACTCCGCTATGAAATATGAAAATGCGGTTCATGGCGAAGTTACACAGAATAACAATCGTCACATTGACGAGATTGTTGGCTATGAGAATAGTAGCAAGAAGTCTTTCCGGAGCCGAGAGCAGTTTTCTTATAGATGCTCCTTTGGGTGACTCATCAAGTTCCTCACACTGTGAGGGGGTGAGTGAAAAATACGCAATTTCGCTACCTGAAACAAATCCGGAAACCACAAGGGCTATGGCGGCGCACACGAGTGCGACTATGCAGCCTGCAGATGGGGGAACTACGGTAACAAGTTGTTCAGCAGCCATTATCATCGCTACCAAAGGCGATGTGGCTGGCAAGGGGTCAGTGTCCAAGTCGTTATAAATTAGTTAAACAAAAACGACGCTCCTGCGCCGATGCTATTATAAAGCTCTGCAAATTTACGTAAAATTTTTCAACTCACCACCCTTTGTAACAATAATTTATGCAGGCGTCATCACCAACCCGTCACACGGGGCGTGCCGCTGATGCGCAGGAGCGACGACTTCACGCCGTCGATATGGGCGTCAGATTCCACTCTATAGCCGTCGGCGGCAAGGGTGTTATCGACCCCGGCGAAGCAGAGGTGAAGCGCGTAAGCTGCTACTGCATGCTCAAGTGCGCGGCGCAATGCCGTAGCCGCCGAGATGTTGCGTGGCATAACCACAAATTCGGCATACTCTTCATTGTCGAGAGTGACATCGGCCAAATTGTCGGCAAGACGCAGTGCGATAAGAGCGCAGGCATCGGCTATTACGGGGGCGAGAGCCTTGTCATGGTTGCTCAGCAGCATGGGCGGCAGCTGCTCGTCGATTCGTGAGAAGTAGCTTCGCAAGGCCGAAGCGGCGTGAATTTCCTTAGCGATTTCATCGTAACTCAGTCGTAGTGTAATTGTTGAAGATGTTGTTTTCATGGGTGTGTGTTTGATTGATTTTTAAAATGTTAAATTTTAGGATGTTAATCAGATTGGCGTGTGTGGCGGATGTGGCGCGGACTGCGACGGAACGGATTTCCTCCGTCGTGCCAAGAGAGCAGGTTGGGCTTCAGTGCGAGCCGGCTGCTGCGGTTGCGACGCTGAAGCAATCGCAGAGCATAGGTGTCGGAGATAAAGAACCGCGATGCATGCTCGTGCGCAGTTACCTCGGTAACCGCCTTTATCAATGGCATAGAGGGATTTTCGCGCTTCAGCCGCGTCACTTTAGAGGCTATCTCAAGCCACATTTCACGCGCAAGCCTCCTGCTTGGCAATTTACCATGGTTGAGGTAGCTTGATATGATTCGGAATGCATAATCGGGTGAAACATAGTAACTCGGCGCCGGAGATGCGATGGCCGATGCCACTATAGCCCTCATGCATGGCCTCGAATCGCATGAACAGTGTGACAGAACAGATTGACAAGCTTCAATGAAGTCTTTGTCACGGGATGTGATGTTTGGTTTCATATAAGAACTATAATATTGTATTGCTGTTGCAAATATACAATATCGCATGGGTAAAATACAATAACGGTAATGCTAATTATTGTTAATATTGTGATATTGTTTTCAATTGCGAGTGTTGTTCCGCATCACGATTACAACAGATAAAAAATTGCCGGGAACTAAAAAATTATCATTGAGGCATTTGCAATGGTTAATTAATATCTAAATATGACATGAAATAGTTTGAATTTATAAACCTATTAGTTATATTTGAATCAGAAAAGCATCTTTGTCGTAATAAACCGGTTGTCGGCAGGACTTTGATGCTTTTTACTGAAATATTTCAGCTGCATTTTGCAGCCTTTATAAACTTTTCTCACATAGGCCAATCATTATGAGTGATGTATTCATAAGCTATTCGCGCAAGGATTCCGAAATTGTAGACCGCATAGAGCAGGAGTTGGATAAATACGGCATAACGAGCTTTATCGACCGCTCGGCAATCGATTTAGGCGATGACTTTGCTGAAGTCATTGCAAAAGCTTTGTTTGAATGTCAGATAGTGCTGTTTGTATGGTCGGAAAATTCAAATCAATCGGAGAATACCGCCAATGAGATAGCGCTGGCCATTGACTTTGAAAAGACCATAGTGTCGTTTAAGATTGGCACGTTCAAGTCGGATTATAAACTGGCTTATCGATTGGTGAGGTTCAACCGCATTGACGCTGTGCCATTCAATGAGGATAAAATCGTTGAACTTGGCAAGAAACTGTCGCAACAACTTGGTAAAAAGCTGAAAGAGAGGCCGGAGGCCAGGAATGTCGATAAAGTCCGGGAGAGCGACAATGCAAAACCGTCCATCGATAAGAGTTTGCCAAAAAATGCTGATGAGTCGAAATATGAATCGTCCTATAAATTCGGCAAGAGCGCTCTTTTGGAATTCGATTTACCTTCAGCATTTTCCGATCTTCTGGAACCCGCATTGAACGACTACAAGGATTCGCGGGAATTGGTTGCCGGAATAGTCGATTACCGTTCTCGAATATGGAGCATTCCCGATGCGGAGTTTGACTGCGTTGAAAAGCAGGCCGATAATGGTAATTCATACGCGGCATTCATTATGTCGTGTTATTATAAGAATAAGCACGTTGACAACGAAAAGTCGTATAGATATGCTAAAGAGTCATCGGAAAAGAATGATTCATTCGGCATATACTCCTTGTGCAAATGCTATGCTATAGGCATTGGAGTGGAGAAGGATCTCCCCACTTATCTATCGCTGTTGAAGAGATCGATAAAGGCGGGAAATAATAGGGCAATTCTTTATCTTGCAAAGGAAACATTATTTGGATGGTCGGCAAGGCCGAATCCGTTGAAGGGAATAGAATTGCTTAAAAAGGCTGTTGAAGCCAATATCCCTGAGGCATACTCGGTTATGGGGCAAATGTATTGGGAAGGAAATGATATACCTCAAGATATGGATAAGGCTGTTGAATGTTATAACAAAGCAATATCATTGGGATATATGGAAGCATACGCTGATATGTCCAACCTATATATGTATGAGCCAAATACATTTAAAACAAAAGATCCTCAAAAAGGTATCGAGTGGCTGATGAAAGGAGCCGAATATGAAGAGCCGTCATGCTTGTCGGCCATTGCATTATGTTATTATTTTGGTACCGGTGTAGCCCAGAATTATTCAAATGCATTGAAATGGTTCCGCAAAGCAGCCGGTGCGGGTGATGGATTTTCTTGCTATTTCATTGGGGTCATGTATTATAATGGCGAAGGTGTAGATGAGGATGATAAACTTGCATGGGATTGGTTTAAGCGTGGAGCGGCAATGTTTCAATCCAATTGTTTTTATATGCTCGGCGTAATGTGTCGTGACTCAAACTCACCTGAGGGCAAAAATGAAGCTTGTATAAAATATTTTGAAGAAGCCGCCAATTTGGGAGGTGTTGGCAGAAAAGAATCGTTGTTAGGGTTATATGAAATATTCCGTACCAAAGAGCTGGAGGATTACATTATCCTAAAAGATTGCAGTAATTTCCAGGAATACAGTTGGGCTCAAAAAGATGATAAAAGAGCGATGAAATACCTTAAACGTGCTGCCGAGAATGAAGATGCCGTGGCAATGTTAAAGTATGGAGTCATTCTTACGGATATCGAACTGCCGTTTTCCGATGAAATTGCCGGTCGTAAATATCTTGAAAAGGCATTGAATGCCGGTAAAATAGAGGCAGCCATAAGACTCGGGTATCTCTATGCCAACGGTGTCGGAGTTCCCATAAAGCTTGAAAAAGCTAAAGAGTACTATAAACAGGCGATTGACGGAGGTGCAGGACCGGTTGCCGATTTGGAATACGGTAAGTTTATAAAGAGCCAATATAATGTTGACGATGATGACGATGAAAAGATTCTTGAAGAGGCCAACGTTTACTTGAAACGTGCCGCCGAAGCAGGATTAAAAGAGGCATACGAGCCTTATTACAGCTCGTTAATGCTTATGAATCTGAGTGGAGATTTAAGTACGTCGCCCAACCAGATAGAGGCATTTAAATATTTGAATAAAGCTGTTGAATCGGTAAACTCAGTACAGAACTTAATCGATATGGGAGTTTTCCATCAAATGGGAATAGGAACAACGATAGACATTCCCGAGGCTATAAAGTGGTATAAAAAGGCTTCGCTCCGCAATGACAAAATATCTCCCTATAATCTCGGGGAAATATACTTTGAAGAAAAAGATAAAGGCATAGACAACCTGCCGGCAGCCGTATATTGGTACGGAATTGCCCAAAAGCGTAAAAACGAGTCAGCTCCCGAAAAATTGGAAATAGCTGATAATGAACGTAAGGAACGAATCAAGGAGATTGAAGATAATATTGATTTTTCACGCCTTGACGAGTATGTAAGGCTGATGATTCCTTTGGAGATTTACGACGAGGAAGAGGTGGACTCTTATTTGCGGGACTTCTATGATGTGTGTCGTCGCCGAACCGACTCTTTGCCTATGCTTAATGGAATTGCGCCCGAATATGTCGAATGTAAATATCTGCCGAAAGAGCTTTATAGCTTGACCGCCGACTGGATTGGCGGGGTTGATGCGGCTAAGGCATTGGGTATACGATGCGACAGGGTGATCAATGATGATGAGGATGTATTCCCTTACTGCAGTATGGGCATGGGACGGAGATTGGCCGAAGAAGCAGCATTATTGTGGCTCAGAATAAAAGCTAAATATCCTGACAAATTTTCAGGTGTGACAATTCTTGACCAAGTGCAATTGTTGGACATTGCGGAGCATGAGGATGATTTGAATTTGCAAGCAGTGTTATTATCGGTAGTTTCGGTAGCGTTATCTATTGAATCGGCTTTTACTACAAATCTAAAGCTTGTGTCGGAGATATCCAATAACGAGTCACTTCAATCATGGGGCGATGCGTTCTATTCAGGTACCGATGATTTAGTGCGCAGCTATGCAATAGCAAAGCAATTGTACCAACAGGTTGACAGCGCGGTAGCAAAAGAACGGATAGAGGCTATAGATAATAATGTCAAGTTTTATTCAGAAGATTAAATAGGATAGAATTGATATGAAACTAAAGTATCTGATTGTGCTTTTGTGTGTGATGACGGCATTTGTCACAATGTCGTGCTCCGACGATGAGGAAGAATTTACATGGCATGAATATAAGTTGCCGGTAAGTGCTTCGGAGCTGAACTGCCCGATCGACGAGCCTGTCTTGGTCAACGACCAGGCGGAGTTGACCCGGATAGTGGGGGAGGCGGCAAATCCAACCAAGGTGGACTTCAACAAGCACACACTGCTGATAGTGAAATCGACAATATACTATGGTATCAAAAAACTAAACTACGGATTGAGTTACAGCGACGGGCGGTACATTCTTAATATACTTGTAAGAAAAGATATCACTACAGCTGTTACCGACATGGCCGTGGCTTATGTGATACCCAAGACCTACGATGAATCAAGCATCGAGCTTGTCATCAATGTTGATTAGTGCAGAGTGATTATTTTTCGTAGTTTATGAATACGAGATAGTCGCCGTCGGCTTCTATTGAGAAGTCGTCGTTGACTGTGTCGTTGAGTGTGCCCTGCCACCAGCTTGTAAAGTCGTGGAGGGGATAGCGTAATCCTTCGGCGCGGAACTTTGTAGCTCCAAAGCTGAATATTGACACTCGCGTGCCTGCGGGACACCGGAATGAGGCGTTCCCGGACACGGGGATGAATACGCCATAGTCGGTATAGATGCGCGCGTCGATGCCCTGCCTCATGTAGTCGATGAGCAGGCTGATGTTGCCGAGTGTGTGATCCTCCCTCATGCCTGTGGCGGCTATGATGGCAATGTGGTTGTAGCCTTTTCCGTGCAGATATAGGGCGGCCTTGGTCTGGTCGTTGGTTTCCTGGTCGGCAAACCGTCTTATAATCGGGGCATAGCGCAGGCTGTTTTCGGGCGACAAAGAGTCGCAGTCGCCTACGATGCGCCATATAGGCATGCCGGTTTCCAGATAGCGGTCGGCCGCTCCGTCGCAGCACACGACCCGTTGGCATCCCTCAAGCCATTTAAGAGGTATGGGATGGCTCGGGAACTCACCGGCTCCTACAATTACGGCTTCGGGCTTGAAGTCATTGACTGACAGCATTGATTCGTTTTTGCAAGTTGTAACCATTTTCTATAACCGAATATTGCGATGACAGCATATACCGCATACAGTGCGGCTGTGAAATAGAGGCTTTTATACACGTATAGGCCGCTGCTCACTATGTCGATCAATATCCACACGAGCCACTGCTCGGCATACTTCTTGGCAAGCATCCACATAGCGACGATGCTCAGCGCAGTGGTGAAACTGTCGGCCCAGGGCACATTGCTGTCGGTAAATTCTATCAGAATCATGGCTATAGCCACAAAGAGCACCAAGAATACAACCGCCAGCCTCGGATAGAGATGAACCGGGGTGCGCCTTACGGGAAGTTCCGGCTCCTTGTCCTTATCGGTGGCGGGAGAGCTTTTAAGCCAGCACGCCAGTCCGTAGAACGAAGCTAAAAGATAGTACACGTTTATGCCGAAGTCGGCGTAAAGGCCGGCTCGGTAGTAGACAACAAGATAGACAGCCGGCATGATTATGCCGGCTATCCATAGCCATATACTTGCTTTATATTCCAGATATAGGTAGGCAACGCCTATTGCTGTGCCTACTATCTCAAGATAATCCATAGAAGCTGTGGCAATTGATCAGAACCATGTTTCGATGGATTGAAAACCAATTACAGGGAGCTTACTTGCAGCATCCGTCGCCACAACCGTGGTCGCCGCAACCATCACCGCATCCGTCACCACAACTGTGGTCGCCGCATCCGCATCCACCACAACCGTGAGCCGGCTGCAGCTCCTCGGGAGTTGCTTCGCGTACTACGCCGATCTTGCCCACAAAGCGGGTGTCCTTGCCTGCAAGAGGATGATTGAAGTCCATTACCACCTCCTTGTCGGTGATTTCAATCACCTTGCCGTCGATGCGATATCCGTCGGCTGTCATCATAGGTACTGTGGCGCCTACCTTTACAAGTTCGGAGTCAAACTTTCCGTCGACCTCAAACAGCTCCTTCTCAAGGTGAGCCACCTGCTCGGGGTCATGAGCTCCGAAGCCTTCGGCTGCCGACACCTTGACATCAAATGCGTCGCCTGTTGTCAAGCCTTCGATGGCCTTTTCAAGCGGAACAATGACGCCGCGAGTAACGCCGAATATTATCTTCTCGGGAGCTTCGGCATCAACCTGATGAACAAGCTTCTCGCCATCGGGCTCCACAACATAGAGGTCATATACCATCTCGACATATTTGCCGGGTTCAATCTTTTCCATAATTTATTCAGTTTTTATTGTGTGATATACTTATTGTACTATAAGTTAATAACAAAAATCGAGCCAAAAAGGATTAAACGGCGGTCCCGAATGCCGCAAGCAGTGCCGAGCTTATCGACATATAGATGACCATACCGATAATGTCGTTGGTAATCGATATGAAGGGCCCTGTGGCAAGCGCCGGGTCGATCTTGAACCGTTCAAGCGTCAACGGGACGAATGTGCCGAAAATCGATGCAAACACCACCACTGCAAAGAGCGACAGCGACACTGCAACTGTGGTGACCTGCGAGGGGCCGAGCGTAAACACATTGTAGATAAACACCAGCAGCGAGATGATGCATCCGTTGAGCAATCCCACTCCGAGTTCCTTAAAGAGCTGCTTGGTCGAGCTCTTTATGTCGAGCGATCCGTTGGCAAGTCCCTGGACAATGATTGCCGACGACTGTATACCCACGTTTCCTCCGGTGCCACCGATGAGGGGTATGAACAGTGCCATGGCGGGGTTGACGGCAAATCCGCTCTCGAAATGTCCGAGGATAAGTGAGTTTCCGATTCCGCCGAGCATTCCTATCAGCAGCCAGGGGAGTCGGGCGCGTGTCTGATGGAAAAGCGTGTCGTCGCTCTCCACATCGCCCGAAAGACCTGATGCCAACTGGTAGTCACGTTCGCTCTGTTCACGCGCTTCGTCCATGACGTCGTCGACTGTAATCTGCCCCACGAGTCGCCCTATGGAGTCGACCACGGGCATTGCCACAAGGTTGTACTTCTCGAAGTCGAGCGTAAGGTCGTCGATGGGCGTGTCGGTCTTCACCGATACGGGGTCGGTTTCCATAACGTGTTTTATCTTGGACACCGACGGGTGGGTTATCATCTTTTTCAGCGGGAACACACCGCGCAGCTTGTAGTCGTTGTCGACCACATACACGTAGTAGATTTCATCGAGATCTTCGGCCTGCTTGCGCATCTCCTGCACGCATTGCGGCATACTCCAGTTCTCGTTCACGACAATCATCTCGGTGCCCATAAGACCACCGGCCGTGTCCTCGTCATATTTCAAGAGGTCGATGATGTCGCCGGCCTGTTCCACATCGTCGATGTGTGACAAAATTTCGTCACGGTCCTCCTCGTCGAGCTCCTGGATAATGTCGACGGCGTCGTCGGTGTCGAGGTGGTCGATAACCTGTCGGGCAATGTCCTCGGCTGGCATTGCGCTCAACAGCTTGTGACGGTCGTCCTCGTCAAGCTCCATGAGCACATCGGCCTTGGTTTCATCATCAAGGAGTCTGTAAAGGAATTCAGCCTCCTCGAGATCGAGGTCCTGATATAGCTCGGCAATGTCGGCCGGATGCAGATCGGCCAACTCCTTTCGAGCCTCCGCCTCGTCGTGCTCGCTAATGATGTACTTCAGGCGGTCAAGATATTCGGGGTTAAACTCTTTCATCGTTTATTTTTCAACGCCACCGCGAATAGCCGTGACGACATTGGTGAGATTGATAAATTCCTGCACGCTCAGTTGCTCGGGTCGCTGTCCCCACACCGGCAGGTCGGGCAGCACGCATCCGGGCGGCAAAAGTCCGCGTATGGAGTTGCGCAGTGTCTTGCGACGCTGTCCGAAGGTTGTCTTGACGATAGTGCGGAACAGCCTCTCGTCACAGCCGAGCTGCGTGACATCGTTGCGCTTCATCCTGATGACGCCCGACTTCACCTTGGGCGGAGGATTGAACACATTTTCATTGACAGTAAACAGATACTCGATATCGTACCATGCCTGAAGCAGTACGCTCAATATGCCGTAGACTTTGGAGCCGGGAGCGGCGGCGAGTCGCTCGGCGACCTCCTTCTGCAACATCCCCGAGCAGCAGGGTATGAGATCCTTGTAGTCGAGGACCTTGAAAAATATCTGCGATGATATGTTGTAGGGGTAGTTGCCTATGACGCAGAATTGCCGGTCGCCCATCACCTTGGCAAGGTCCATCTTCAGGAAATCGTCGCCAAGTATGCGACCGTGAAGCGATGGAAAATTCTGATTCAGGTAGTCGACGCTCTCTTCGTCGATTTCAACCACGGTCACATCGTGTCCGTAGTCCAGAAGATACTTGGTGAGGACACCCATTCCGGGGCCCACTTCAAGCACGGGCATTCCCTTGTAGTCGTCAAGTGTCGCGGCTATGCGAGCGGCAATCGTTTCATCGGTCAGGAAGTGCTGACCCAAGGCCTTCTTTGGTTTTACTTTATTCATTGGCGCCACGATATTACTACGTTATATTAACATACAAACTTAGCCAGAATTTTTGACATTTTTATGCTGCTATGACTAAAAAAATGCTCACCGGTGCATTTTGGTTCTCGCAAAAGAGGCAATATGACCGGATAATGCCGGCTTTAGAGCCGGTTCGACAATAAATGTTAACGGAAGGGTCGCATAGTGCGGAGCGATTTTTGGTCTGCGAGGAAGGAGTGTACCGGATGTACACGACTGACAAACAGTCCGAAAAGCGCCCGCAATATGCGAGGCGATGGTAATTTCGGTTCAAACAAAAGGGGAAAAGGTTTGATTTGTGTTATATCTCAGTAACATAAATCATTGGCTCCATGAAAATAAAGTTTAAGCATTGCCGGCGGAAGCGCATCCGTAAGTTTTTGTCAGGCTTCCATGGAAAGGAACGGACAGACCTCTATAAGATGTTCACGGCTATTGCATATCTGGTTTACACCGGATGTCAGTGGAAGATGCTGCCCAGATATTTGATGGGACGAAAGTTACCTTCGCCTCGGCCACTCGTTGGCGCTTTTCTTTAGCTCTTTCGGTCACGATGGAGCCCCATCGCTTCCTCAAGAGCTAAAGAAAAATCACTCAACAATTGACCGCCCTGCCGTTAACATTTATTGTCGAACCGGCTCTTACATTACAAAACGCTCCGTGATGCATTGTCGATGGCTGCATCACGGAGCGTTTCGCAAAAATTAAACATGAATAACTCTAACTTGGTGAGAGTGTCATCAATACTCCTGCCATGATGTGATGCCGAGCTTGTCGACCGGCTTGTTGATGAAGGCCTTTACGTAGGCGCTTGCAAGTCGGGCGTTGGTGAGCAGCGGGATGTTGTGGTCGATGGCCCAGCGGCGTATGCGGTAGCCGTTGGTGAGCTCACGCTTGGTGTGGTTCTTGGGAATGTTGATGATAAGGTCGACACCGTGTCCGGCTATGAGGTCGAGCACGTTTTCGCCCTCCTCGTCGGGCCAGCACACAGCCTGTGCCTCGATGCCGTTGTTGTTGAGGAAGCGTGCGGTGCCTTCGGTGGCATATATCTTGTAGCCGTTTTCGTCGAGCAGGCGGCATGCGTCGAGCATGTCAACCTTGCCGCGTACATCGCCCGAGCTTACGAGGACGGCACCGTTGGGTACGTGGTGGCCAACTGAAATCATGGCGTTGAGCAACGCTTCGTCAAAGTCCTTGCCGAGGCAGCCTACTTCGCCGGTCGACGACATGTCGACGCCCAGAACCGGGTCGGCCTTGTGAAGACGGGCAAATGAGAATTGCGAAGCCTTGATGCCGATGTAGTCAATGTCGAATGTCGATGAATTTATGGGCTCAATCTTCTCGCCGAGCATGATGCGTGTTGCGGTTTCGATGAAATTCTGCTTGAGCACCTTGCTGACGAAGGGGAACGAACGCGAAGCGCGGAGATTGCACTCGATTACCTTTACATCGTTGTCCTTGGCCAGGTACTGGATGTTGAACGGACCCGAAATGTTGAGCTCGCGGGCTATCTGTGCGCTGATGCGCTTGATGCGTCGTGCGGTGGCGAGGTATATCTTCTGAGCGGGGAACACGAGTGTGGCGTCGCCCGAGTGAACTCCGGCAAACTCGATGTGCTCCGAGATGGCGTATTCAACGATCTCGCCGTTACGTGCAACGGCGTCAAACTCGATCTCCTTGGCGTTCTGGAGGAATTCGGAAACGACTACAGGGTACTCTTTAGAAACCTTGGCGGCCTGTCCGAGGAAGCGGTGCATCTGCTCGTAGTCGTAGCACACGTTCATGGCTGCGCCTGACAGCACGTAGCTTGGACGGATGAGAACCGGGAATCCTACCTCCTCGACAAAGCTGTCGATGTCCTCGGTGGTGGTGAGCTCCTTCCAACGCGGCTGGTCGATGCCGAGCTGATCGAGCATGGCCGAGAACTTATGGCGGTTTTCGGCGCGGTCAATCGATATGGGCGATGTGCCGAGCACGGGCACGTGACGGCGATAGAGCTTCATCGCAAGGTTGTTGGGTATCTGTCCGCCCACGCTCACGATGACTCCGCGGGGTGCCTCGAGGTCGATGATGTCCATGACGCGCTCAAAGCTGAGCTCATCGAAGTAGAGGCGGTCGCACATGTCGTAGTCGGTCGACACGGTTTCGGGGTTGTAGTTGATCATTATCGACTTGTAGCCGAGCTTGCGGCAGGTGCTGGCTGCATTTACCGAGCACCAGTCAAACTCTACCGAGCTACCGATGCGGTAGGCACCCGAGCCGAGCACCACGATGTTGTTGCCGGCGTTAAGGTCGTAACGTATTGAGTTCTCATCGGCACCATAGGTGACATATAGGTAGTTGGTGAGGTCGGGGTATTCTGATGCGACGGTGTTGATGCGACGCACCTTGGGAAGCACTTCAAGCGACTTGCGGTGAGCGCGCACACGCAGCACTTCGCTCTCCATGGTGCCTTCGGGGTTCTCCACAAGGCGGGCTATCTGGAAGTCGGAGAATCCAAGACGCTTGGCTTCGTGGAGCACTTCGCGCGGCAGATCCTCGATTTTGTCATACTCTTTCAGCTTGGCTGCATAGGTGACGATGTTGTTTAACCGCTCGATAAACCACTTGTCGATCTTGGTCAGCTCTTCGATGCGGTCGATTGTATAGCCCTCTTCGAGAGCCTGTGCTATGGCGAATACACGAAGGTCGGTGGGGTGTGTCAGCGCATTGTCAAGGTCGTCGAAGTGGATGTCGTTGTTGCCTACAAATCCGTGCATGCCCTGGCCGATCATGCGAAGACCCTTCTGCATGATCTCCTCAAATGACTTGCCTATCGACATGATTTCGCCTACCGACTTCATCGACGAACCGATTTCGCGGTCGACGCCTACAAATTTTGTCAAGTCCCAGCGGGGTATCTTCACGATCATGTAGTCGACCTTGGGAGCCACGTAGGCTGAGTTGGGGGTGCCCATCTCGCCAATCTGGTCGAGAGTATATCCGAGAGCAAGCTTTGCGGCTACGAATGCAAGGGGATAGCCCGATGCTTTCGATGCAAGCGCCGACGAGCGGCTCAGGCGGGCGTTTATCTCGATGATGCGGTAATCGTTGGTTTCGGCGTTGAATGCATACTGGATGTTGCACTCGCCCACGATGCCTATGTGACGCACAACGCGGGTGGCGATGTCCTCAAGCATCTTGATCTGGTCGGGAGTGAGCGACACAATGGGAGCGACAACGATTGATTCGCCGGTGTGGATGCCCAGCGGGTCGAAGTTTTCCATCGGCACCACGGTGAAGCAGTGGTCGTTGGCGTCGCGTATCACCTCAAATTCAATCTCCTTCCATCCCTTGAGCGACTCCTCGACGAGAATCTGCTTGGAGTAGGCGAGGGCACTTTCGCAGTGAGTGCGGAACTCCTCGTCGTTGTAGCAGATGCCTGAACCGAGGCCTCCGAGAGCGTATCCCGAGCGCACCATAACCGGGAAGCCTATGCGGTGGGCTACCTCGATGGCGTCGCCGATGGTTTCTACAGCCTGTGATACGGGAGTCTTGACTTCGATTTCATTGAGCTTCTTTACAAAGAGGTCGCGGTCCTCGGTTATCATGATTGCCTCTACCGAGGTACCGAGCACTTTCACTCCGTAGCGGTCGAGCGTGCCGTTGAGGTAGAGCTCCGTGCCGCAGTTGAGCGCGGTCTGTCCGCCGAATGCAAGGAGAATGCCGTCGGGACGCTCCTTCTTTATAACCTCCTCGACAAAATATGGAGTAATGGGAAGGAAATAAACCCGGTCGGCTACGCCTTCCGAAGTCTGGATAGTAGCGATGTTGGGGTTGATGAGAACTGTTGAGATACCCTCTTCGCGCAATGCCTTCAGGGCCTGCGAACCCGAGTAGTCAAATTCGCCCGCTTGCCCTATCTTAAGGGCTCCGGAACCGAGTAGCAAAACCTTTTTCATATATTATTTTCCGAGATTACTTGGTCTTGGCTGCAAATTTACGACTTTTAACTTCGTCACCCAAATTTTTGCCCTCTCAAAATTTGTCGTGCGACTGCCTGATTCATTATTCTTGGGATGACCGCGCCGCTTTTTCAGTTTCTCGTTATAATGACTGTTATTTTTTTTCGCGCCAACACTTGCGTAACTGATATTTTTGCATTACCTTTGCCGAGCAATAAGGGGTATTAGCTCATCTGGCTAGAGCGCGACACTGGCAGTGTCGAGGTGAGCGGTTCGAGTCCGCTATACTCCACTAAACAAAGCACAATAACCGCTGCAACTCAAGAAGTTGCGGCGGTTATTATTTTCATTCCATACAAAAATACATACAATATCAAAGGCGAACTGAGCCACATACAAAACCATTGGTATCATAAAGAATCAAGCATGAGGGACGCGGTTTCTTTTATGTTCATTAGATTAATCGGACAATCATTGTGGTTATGTTTACTGTCTGTTGGCTGCTCTATCCATAGATTTATCAAGCAATCCTAATGTACCATTCGTGAGAATAAGATAACCATGCCATATTTGTCCTTATAGAAGTATTGTATTTATGTAAGTGGTTGAAATTCAGAGATGGCATTTTACACCAATCTTAGTCAATCCTAAAATCACGCGGTAAAACGAAGAAAAGTGTTCGGAATTTCTTTTAATTTGTGAACCCATACTTAATTTTGCGGTGTCAATCCATGACATCATAGAGTATGGCCATACTCCCGATTGCCTTTATCGCCCTACATTGTCTTTAGTGTAACACGTTGCCTTTACCGCCCTATCACCCCAATAACATTTTACACACATGGAGTTACAGTCATTACTCTCAAAACCTGTGTGGCAGATGACGGGGGAAGAGCTGTTGTTCCTCTCACGACAATCTGCCGACACAAACACAAACCAATCTCCGGCAAATGAACATGCTGCAACCAAGCACTATGTCTATGGTATCGCCGGAATATGCGAGATATTCTCATGCAGCAAACCTACGGCCATCCGCATAAAGAAAAGCGGACGCATAGACAAAGCCATCACACAGGTTGGTAGGAAAATTGTCATTGACACTGACCTCGCCCTGCAACTTGCATCTCAAAAGCCGATGCCAAGAAAGAGATAACCCAATCTATCTATCAGCACAAAGTCGGAGTTATCCCACCTCTTTCAGTGGGATACTCCAGACTGCTGATACATCATCAATACCATACAAAATGAATTACAATAATTCAGCAAGATACAGACGGATGCCACTGCGTCCGGCTTGTGGGTTGCATGAGGATGATCCGATAGAGCCTCAACATAAGCCGCAAAAGGTTGTGCCCTCTTTCCCTCTAAGCGTGTTTCCTTCGGCTATCCGCAATATCGTGAAAGCGTTGGTTGAGTATGAGCATTTTAACGTCAATTTCATATCTGCGTCCATGTTCACTACTTTCGCTGCTGCAATGGGTAACCGTTGGACTGTGCGCTTCTCGGCAACATGGGTTGAGCGACCGATTATGTATGTGGCACTTGTCGGTTATCCGAGTTGCGGCAAGACACCACCGCTCAGGCTCGCTCTTTCGCCTCTGCTCAACCTCGACCATGAGTATGACCGGGAATATTGCGCCAAACTCAAAGCCTACAAGCAATGGGGGCCAAATCTCCGAAAGAGCGCGCGGCACTGTCTTTGCCGGAGGAGATGGAGCGACCGAGGCGCAGGTGTCATGTGGTTGTCGACGCGACCATAGAGGCGTTGATCGGTGCCATGCGCGATAATCCGCAGGGCGTAATCCTTTACAGCGATGAACTTGAAAGCCTGTTTGCCAACTTCAACCGCTACAACAGTTCGGATGAAAGCTATTTTCTCAGCGCGTTCAGCGGCACGCCTTTCAAGTATATCCGAAAATCCACTGATGAGCATATATTCCTACCCAATCCGTATTGCTCCATTATCGGAAGCACCCAACCGGGACGGCTTGCAAAGCAATTCGGTGGCGAGCGCGTTGTCAACGGCTTTTCATCCCGCTTTCTGAAAGTCTATCCCGACATTACCGATATGCCTACATGGGGCTCTGACCGTATGCCGGACGGCATCATGGAGCAATGGGAGCGGATTATACGCAAAGTCGTTACTTTTGACTTCAAGGGAAAAGAACAGCCAATAGAACTGACCTTCTCCCTTGAAGCCCATAGAAAACTATGCGAATGGAAAGAGAGCGTTAACAATGCGATATACTCCGCTACCGAGTCGGAAGCGGAGAAAGCCGTGTGCGGCAAACTCGAAACCTATCTCATACGCTTTTGCCTGATAATCCGGATAATGAAGAATATTTGTGCCGGAGAATCTGCGTCAATGATAGATGTCGGAAGCGCGGAAGCTGCTATCGGGTTGGTTGAGTATTTCCGCGAGATGGAAAACCGTGTAATACGCGTGTCATTATCCGGCAATCTTGACAAACGACAGTCCGAACTGCTTGACGCTTTGCCTTACGACTTCCGGACATCGGACGCCATCGACCTCGGACGGTCACTCGGAATGTCGGAGTCCACGGTAAAACGGTTCCTGAAAAACTCTGCCATTTTCAGAAAAGAGGAACACGGACGCTATACGAAAATGTCATGTGACCCTTGACCTTTTCGACACTTTGACATTTTTCACTAGGCCCATCGAGTGAGGCCAGAGAGCATGTTTGTCAGACTTCTTAGGTGTATAAATCTTGCTGTGCAAGATATGCCGATTGTTCCCACAACGGCAATCCTGCCACCTCACAGAATTGGGTCAATCCCGCTCGAAACTCGCAGTCTTTTATAATGATTAAAATGTCATGTGACCATGAAATCAAGATATGCAATCATCAATACATACAGTCTTTATATCATCAGAATATTCAAGCATAATTTCATTAAAACATCATAGCATCAAAGCATAATAACATCATGTCATCAAATAATAAGAACATCATAATACGGCTTCGCGTGGATGAAGTGACCGCCAACGCAATCCGCACCAAAGCCGACAGTCATTTCAACGGCAACATAAGTGCCTGTATCCGTTGCGCCGCACTACAATATGACGGAGAGGCGGCGCCATTATCAGCCAATTCCGAGATAACAGCGTTGCTGACCGCTATACTGCGCCAGTTGAAGAAAATCGGAACTAATGTCAATCAGACCGCCCGTCAGATTAACGAGCGCATGAAGATGTCGCCTTACGGATTGTCCTCCTCGGATATCCAGCCATTTGTATTCTTCCGAAATGACCTATCCGCCATTTGGGAGTATCTGAACCAAATCAAAGAGCGTTTATGATAGTCAAGAAACTTGGTATGGTATCCGGTTGTGGCTTCCCCGGTGCCGGATATAATGAACGCAAGGTAGCCGAGGGCGTGGCCCGTCTCATGGCTATGGAGAATGTCGATGCTGCCATGCGCCATAAGGTGGAGCTGCTGCATGAAGCCGGGTTCGACTGCGCCGGAGAGATTGAGAAATATCTCAAGGAGCGATCGAGGACATACGGCAACACAAAGACCACACGCTTTCAGTTCCACATCGCCGCCTCGGTAAAGGGGCAGGTGATGTCGGCTGACGAGCTGACCGACTTTGCCCGTCAACTCATGGCGGAAGCAGGATATGGCAGACAGCCGTATTTCGTATATTACCATCACGACACCGACAATAATCATGTGCATATCCTCTCCACGCGCATACAGCCCAACGGTTTTCCGATACCCGATCATCACGACTATGCACGACTCAATGCCGCCGCAAACCGTATTCTTTCATCGGACATCAACCGAGACATTCAGCGGATGTTCTCTTACGGCTATCTCACCGAAGGTCAGTTCGCCAATATAATCCGGTCGCATGGATATAAATTTGAGCGTATGGATGAAGGTTATGTACTCTTTCGCGGTGGCGTCAAGGCCGCGACCATATCTTTATCTGAGATAGAGAAGCACATTGCCCAAGAAAACGATGTCCGGAAAGAACGCACTAAACAACTCCGTGCGATTATCAGGAAATATAAGGACGGAATTGCGGAGGGAAAAGTTCAAAATGTCGAAAATGTCAAGGGCCACAAAGGTCAGAAGAAAAAATATGTGCGCCGGAAAGTCAACCCCGACATCCGTAAAATCAAGGGCTCGAACGGTAAGACGCTATCGCAGGAAGAACAGCGGCATCTTTCGGAGCTACTTGACACGCTCAAAACCAAATTCGGTATAGACATTCATTTCCAGAAGGACCGCAATGGCGAAATCCGTGGCTACGGCATCGTTGACCATAACCGGAAGATGGCCCTTGACGGCAGCAAGGTGATGAAGCTGTCAGAGCTGATTGACTTCGCGCAGAAGCAGGAGCGCAAGGCAAGTCCGCTTGATATTTACCGCGACCTGTTCTCTGTGGAGATTCGGAAATCCGGCGTGGACGGCACAATGTCAATCCGGTTGTTCGACGGCTCAGAGCATACTCGCAAGATGTCACCACGTCAATCGGCATGGTATTTCAACTCGCCCGAAAGCGAAAGGGAGGATGTGGCAATCCGGATAGCAGCCACCATGTTCTCAACTGAGATATTTGAGTCCGTATTGCAGAAATATCCGGTAAGCGACATCAGTTCAAGAATAGGAAGCGTCAACATTATCAAGATGCGCGATGGCGGTAGAGCAATCCGCGTAGTATCAGCCAATGGCTTCTCGGCCACGTACCCTATGACAACGGAAGAATTGCGCTGCCATGCAAAACTGCAAAGCGAAGCTGCAAACGGTTATCTTCGTCAACTCGTAATTCTACGCATAACCCATGAAGATGCCACCGCGCTTACTAATCGCATCAAGGAACAGACCTCCAAATCAACCGGAAGCATCACTCTCCCTCTCCGCCAGTCAGCCTACACCCAGGAACAATCCAAAGCCTTTACCTCGCATCAAAGCACCGTCCTCTCTCGCCTCATACCCAGTGATACCACGTCCTCCCACTCTGCCAACCGCGAATGGGAAGTCGGCAAGCAATCCCGCCACGACCACATCGACAACCAGCAATCCGGCACCCAACTCACAATATAATGTCTAATTCGTAGCATACCTCATATCAGCCAATATAAAAACGCCAGAAATACCTATTGAACAAGATATTATTTGTAAATTTGCTCAACTAAATACTGGATATGATAGAAGTGAAGAAATTTATTGGCCACTTTACCTGTAGTGTATATTCTAACTATACATATAAAAAGTTGTCAATATACGAGTTAATATTTGAATGCGTGTTCAATCAAAAGAAGGCTGAGAATGCACAGCTATTTTTTGATAAGGTGGATGATCTCGTCTATGTAGGAGCCCATAGTAAATATGATAAAAGTGGCGCTTATAGAACAACGTACATATTTTTAGTAAGAGTTAATGACCGAGTCGGAATAGTTGATGAAAACCTAAATATACTACTTCCAATTGAATACAAGGAAATAATTCCTCCTATAAATATTAATGATGCTGTTTTTGTTGTTAAAAATACACAGAATAAATGGGGTGTAGTTAATATCATTACTAATGCTATAATTGTACCATTCGGTAAATTTCAAAGAATATGGGGATATGATACCCACCACGCATTAGTATGTACTGGATATGAAAATAAAAGGATCAATCGAGCAATTATCGACGTTCGAGGTAATTTTGTTAAGAATACTGAACAATATGGAATTATATATCCATTTTATGGAACGGGGGTTGAATATATATTAGTAACTACGAAATCTACAGACAAAGACGCGAAGGGTCATGCGCAAGCACACTATAAGCTATTGTCTAAAGAAAATCCAGTATCAGTGTATTGGCCTAATATTGAAGTAACCGAAAGGCCACGAGATTATATCAACCACTATCACCCATCCTATGACAAAATGGATGCCTATGATGGTGATTATGACGCATTATGGAACACAGATTAAAACGAGTTTAAAGCCATGAAAATTTCGGAGTTATCAATTCAAGAACTTCACACTATTGTAAATGGTGATGATGCACCTTCACTTCGTCGTAAAGGTAAAGATTTAGTCATGTTGTTTAATAAGTATGGGGGTTACAGAGAGGTATATGATGAAAAAGGGCTGCCATCAATTAATAAAGCAAATGGACAAAGACCTTCTCGCAAAGAATTTACAATTCATCATTTAAGAGAATTAAATGATTCGGATGCTTTGAGAGTGATTTTAGAGGCTGTCGTAAAAGATAGTCCTTCGCCTGAAGAATGTATCCACATTATAAATCCAATAATCATGCATGATGGATATTCGTTTGTAGAGTGTAACGGGATATATAGCATAAGTGGTGATATAGTATATCACAACAATGACATTATAAATGAGGCTAAGTTTACTAAAATACAAAATGATATACTTATAGCCTTAAGTGAAGCAAAACTCTCTGTTTGGGTTGCAGTTGCATGGATTAGCAATATCGTAATAGTTAATAAATTGGAAGAATTATATCATGCCGGCGTGGATGTAAAGATTTTACTTAACAGAGACTACACTAATCATAAATATTTTCCCGAAACCGATATTCCTGTATTTGAGAAAAGAGGAAGTGGAGGGGGGAAAATGCATAATAAATTTTGCGTAATCGACAATCAAGTTGTTCTACATGGTTCCTATAATTGGAGTACAAATGCAGAAACGAAAAATGATGAAGTCATAACTACAACGCATGGGGACTTAGAAATGGCAACAAATTTTTCTCTTAGGTTTAAGGATTTATTAAATGGAGCTTTACCTTTTGAAAAGTAGTTTCTTATCTCTCACCTATGCAATGTTGGATTCCCACCGACATCCATTAATGTCATTGATAATACATATTATGCGTTGGTTCACCTTTTGTACATAATTCTGGATGAGATAAAATAATCTTATAGAATGGATGCTCTCCGGTTATTATGTTATTAAATCCATTTGCTATAGCTTGTATTGTTTTTTTATGTTCATTTTTTAAGGACACCAAATCATATTGACAGATAAACTCTTCATCATATTCTGGATATCTGGCTCCACTATCTTCACCTCTGTAATACCCTGAAATATACTCACGAAAAACAGAGATTCTCATATTTTCATATACATATACCTTTATATCTTTGAGCTTAATCCGATTATAGGACTCGATTGGTATCAACCTTTTGAGTTCCTCAAATGACAATACTACAAGTTCCTCCCACTCATTTTCAAAATGATAAGTTCCAATCAACCCTCCACATGTGTATCGGATATTCAATCTTTTATCGGGACTATAATAACAATCACCTAAATTAAGGTAAACACAATCAGCTTCTTTTAATTCTAATTCCTTAATATTGCTAATCAATAATCCTTCGTAAGAACTTTCTCCATAATTAAATGGTGATCTTCTTACAATTTGGCCACACGACGAAGCAATTTCAAATGTAAATTTGAAATCTCTAATTTCTCGAATAAAATAACTGCTATTCCATCCACGATAAAAATAAAATTTATTCGTCCTATCGGAGTAATACATTTTACCTATCTCAAGATTTAACTCCTCTTCCAACTCTGCTATATCTATTTGAAATAAATATGGTATTTCAAATTTACCATGCATGAGTTGGAAATATATTATTGGAGAAATAATTTTTATTTCCTCAAGCGACAGTATATAGTTCGGATCTGATGGTATTGGGTGTTTCCTCCTTATCCTCATGTAATCAACGATGCTGTTCCATCCATCACCTATATAACGGGCTAATTTTCCTAAAGTAATTTCAATACCATTTTTATCTTTCATAAATAATTTTCATTTTAGAAATTCTGACATTTATTTTGCAAATATACTCAGAATTAGCACAATCAGGATATTTCCATACCAATTATAACTTCAATAACCTCATTGAATTTATTATTTGGCAAACGCTTCATATATGTAGCTCTGCGGTCAAAGTCCTTGCGAAAATGAAATAGCAGTGCGAGGTGTGCGGTTACGGATGACGTATCGCCCTCAAACAATTCAAAGTATGCTGATTGTTCTGGTATGCCGAGTTTCATTCGCTCCTCGGTGCTGACTCCATAATCAAATACGGTTTCGCATTCTTGTTGACGATTCGCATTAAGTATGCTCATCTTCTCGCGCTTGCTTTCATCGTCGAACTTCACATACTTCATCATCATGTCGGCGGTAGTATGTCCTGTGACGGCGCGTATATCTTCAGGCGACATTCCTTTTCGCAGACACATCGTCACAAATGTGCGCCGGGCAACGTGGGAGGTAAGCAATTCATATTTTGGACGAACTTCTCTTGTCTTTTCCCTACCGCTTTGCTTCTCTGTAATCCAATCGCCTGTCATGCCTGCCAACTTTCCAACCTCTTTCAAGTGAGCATTATACTTCTGATTGGAGATTTGAGGAAAAACGCAAGGATCGGTCTCATCGGGCGACTTTGGGTATTTAGCGATGATACGCAAAGCCTCCGTAGCCAACGCAAACCGTTGGCGATGACTTGTCTTCTTCGCTGTAATATCAATTATATCACCTTTGATATTGGACCAACGTAAATTCATCACATCAGAAAACCTCAGCCCGGTAAAGCAAGAAAACAAAAACACATCTCTTGCTCTATCTATAGCCGATCTATGGGTCGGAAATGTCATGATAGCCAACAATTCTTCCTCTGTAAGAGCGAATAGATTTACTGTGGAGTCTGATTTTGTTTCATCACGAAATCTCGGTTGATACGTCTTATAGGCTGTACTCTTGTTGTAACCTTTCCTTGTGGCCCAATTTAGGAACGTCTGTATATCACGCATTGACTTACTGACATACCCGTTGGCAAGCCCTTTGCCAACAAGGAATAACTCAAATTTCGCCAATAAATCGTCATTTACATCCTCAAAATACAGTCCACAACGGAAATCAGTCAGATGACGCAGCATCGTCTTATGTTTCTTCAATGTACTTACAGTCCATTGTGCTGTCGATAGTGATTCTTTTATCTCCTTTTCCCTTTCGTCAATAAGCAACTGATATGTCTGGTGTATGGTAAGGCGTGTTCCTTTCTCTTCATTAAGCACCCGCTTCAATTCCTCCCTGACGGTAGCAGGAGTAACAGCCTCATCAAGCAATTCTAATTGCCCGAAAGCCGTATCAACAGCGGCTTCTATTTTTCCAAGGCGCAAATTGATGTCTGTCGAAGAAATGTTATCTGAATTGAAATTATTGCGCTTTACACGTTGGGCTTTTTCGTCCCACTTTGATGGAGCTATCTTATATCCGGTATAGTACCATATTCTTTTGCCACCGAATGTAATGTCGGCGTTGATGGGGAGTTCGGTAGCATAATTGCCTTCTTTGTCTTTTCGCTTCTCCAACCGGAAGCTAACGCGATGTTTGTACTTATCCATATTCGGAGAGATTATTTAAGGTAAAGCACCTTTGTTTTACCCATACAAATTTACATACAATTTTTGAATAAATCAAAGAATTTCTAATTTACTTAAATTTTACATCCCTTTACTTAAATACTTATTCCACAATCTATTGTATTATACTATAGATGCTATATAAATCTATATTTTACTAATATTTCATGTCCGCTATACTCCACCCACGAGCGGGTTCAGATTCCAATCTGAACCCGCTTTTTTATTGCCCTACCTTCATGTTTTCGGCAGCGTGGACATTTAAGGTGATGGATTGTATGTAATATGCTGATGTTCTGTAGATGAAAACACATACAGTTAGAGTGTTTTGAATTTGCTTTCTATTTTTGTTGCACCTGCAAGGATGTCGGAGAATGTTGGAACTTTATCTTCATAAATCATGTTCGCGACCATTGTGTCGTAGTCGTTTCTCCAGTCCTCTATGACGCTTTCAGGGGGAGTGAGGGCAATCCGTTTGCGAACATCCGGTGTATAGTCAACATCTCGAATTGAAGTGAACACTTCCCGATGGTGGCGTATGGTTTCCCATAGTTCATTATTTGGGATGGCCATGTCTGCAATACCGGCTTCAAGCATCTTGTACAGGTCATAAAGGTGCCTTGACTTGCGGTTGGCATTACGACAACCCTCGGTCGTGAACAGCTCATGCAATAGAAACGCCTTTTCAAGAAATGTTTTCTCAGCGACGGCTGTGACGACCTGAATTTCCTTGTCGTTTGATGTCAGATGCGGGTAGGCTGCGGTTACAAATGATTCAATCTTGGCTTTAGCGGTCGGTTCAAATAATGAGCGCGCTCCCACTTCCAACAACACCTCATCGCGTAGATATGGATTTGTGCCGGAAGGCAATACCGATTTATAGATTATATGAATCTGACGGGGTTCCGGGTATGTGGCATCGCCTTCTCCATCCGGGTCTGCTTTTATGGTAACGAAATCGCTCAATCCCGTCTGTTCTGTTGTCGCTATGAGGTCGTTGGCAAATGTATCTCTCACAAATATAGAGGAGGCTTTACGAAGTTTCTTTAACTGTTTCTTTGTGACATCTCCCTCTATTCCGAACATACTGCGGTCAATCGCAATATCTATATCCTCAGAAAACCGTCGGATAACACCCCATATCTTACTAAGTGATGTGCGACCCTTGAATACCATCTTGTCAGCGTATGGCAGCGAGAAAAGAATGTTGAGTATCTCTGTCACCCAAAAGTCTTTCTCGATAGAGGCGACGGGGAGTTTGATTCTTATCGCCGTCTGTTCAAATACAGTGCGGCGTTGAGCCTCGGTAAGTGTCAGAAACTTATTCATAGGATGCAAGTATTATTTTACGAATCCATGCCGGGATTAGAGCAAAATCCTTTTTTATAGTTTCAATTGGTACGCTCTTAATCAACTCCTGCACATGCGCCAACTGTTCAGCTGTAAGATTGTTCTCTCCGATTTCACGGAGTGCGAATGTAAGGAGCATGGCAAAATCGTTTTGAAATGCCAGATTCTTTTTCGCCGTATGCTTGAATTGAATACCCCTTTCTCCGTCAAGCTTTACCTTACGAGATGAGCCGTCGGTAAGGTAAACGACATTCATAGGCAGCTGTGTTGACAACCCAAGTTTATTTAGCGCATATATCCCGGTCGGTACAATCTTCGCCTTGTCGCGCCGGGCAATAGCAGCGGCAATCTCTTCAAAGGTAGGATAAAGCACACCCAATCCCAAAGCCTTGTCAATTTTGGGATAACAATATATACCACGTGCCACCCTTATAAGTTTTTGGGAAACAGCCAGCCGTTCAAAGGCTTTTTGAACGGCCTTTGAATCGCCATATCCTGCGTAATCGAGAGGTGATACTATTGTGCCTCTTCCGCGCTTTGATATGCTTGTAATTATTCTGTCCTCAATAGATTGCATTTGATATTTGCAATGGTTTTGTCGCAAATTTATAATATTTTTGCGACAAAACCAAATTGCCATACTACAATAAAATTGGATTTATGCGATGTTACAGCAAAAACTACACCAAGCAAGTGGAGTTTTAACCCGGAAATATGAAGCTCTTAGAACGCTTCTTCCTTTGCCGGACAGAGCGGTCGATATTCGCACATCCGGTTTCGGCAGCAATAAGCTTTGCCAAAAAGCTTTGAGAGTGTGTAACGCTTTGCAGCAATGGGCGATATAGCACTTTTCAGCATACTTTTTTGCAATTAGGCCATTTAAGGTGATGGATTGTGTGTAATATGTTGATTTTGTGTCGGATTATTTGTCCGTTTATTCTTGTTCGGAATCATCAATTACGATAAAGCAGATGTCGCCAAAATGTTGTTTGCCCACCTCTTCGCCTTTGAGAATTGCAGGCATTGCAATCATTCCTTTTGACTCAAGTATATCAAGCAAGTCCCACATCACTTCGTGATAGAACATAATTTGACCAACTCGTTCCGACGAAATATTATGTGCTGTATGCCATGCGGAGCAGTATTTCTTAATGGCATCGCTTAATTTGTTTGTAATGCTCCTACATAAATTATCTATATTATCATTGTTGTTTTTATGCAATACAGGGATTAGAATATTGCCTTTTTCGTCAGTCAGCCCCCATCCGGCTATAGCATCTATCACTTCTTGATTCTCAATGCGGCCGCCTTTGGTCTTGATTACTTCTCGCGCAAATGAAATAAGCTTGTTGGAATTTAGCCAATATCCAAGATTGTCTGTCCAATTCTGTAGTACCGGACCATAGCCATTTGTGCCAATTTTATCGTGTAAACGGCTTTCAAACATCGCCCAATATGCGCCCGACCAAGTGCCATGATCTTCGCAATTCACGGGAGAGCCCAATCGCTCGTCATCCCAGATGTATGAGTCAAGAAGATACGAGAATATAAGACTATAAGTGTGTTTGGAATATCCGGCTTTGGCAAAATCAGAAATAAGCTGCTTTATCTCCGGCTCTATCTCCGGGAATATACTGTCGGCAAACTCTTTAGATTGTTTACGTATATCGGTAGTTTCGGATTTCCCAAAGATATTCATTGAGGTCGTATAAACTCCTTTGTTTGAAGAAAGCAAATCTCCGACTTCAAGCAGCCTTAACTGACTTTTGCTATACGGTATGCCGAGCGAATCTAATTTGGCGACAGTTCCTGGCTGAACAAACGCGCAAAGAATATCCCAATTATTATCAGTAAGATACTGTGAAGGGTGAAAACTTGAGTAAGAGCAGAATGCTGTTGTGTCAAATAATTTATAAGGACGGCCGATAATGGCATTGGGCTCTTGCGTAATTGTGCTGTCGGGCGTTTCGGTCTGCGCTATCGCTGCTATCGCAACGGCGGCACAAAACATCGATGTAATGATTCGGTTTGGCATAAATTTTGAACTTTATTAGGCAGCAAATTTACATAAAATTCTCAAACAAAGTTGAGAAGTCGATGAAATGTTCAGCTATTTGTGGATATGGCTTAAATATGTAAGCGTGACATTGGGATATGTTGCTATAATCGTATTGATAAATCACTTATTATCCATACTGTTGGCTTATTCATTGCTAATCATTTCCCAGTGGCCGCCTTTCTTAGAGCCGACATAATGTACTATGTCAGAGAGTGCGGCGAGTTCGCGTTCAATTGTCTTGGTGGCGACATCAGACTTTCCCGTTTCGCGCGTTTGGAGGTCAAATGTTACTTTGACGGAATTGATAGTTGTTTCGATGTGTATAGGTCGACCCGTTACTTCTTGCCAACGTTTGAGTTTACTGAGTCCGTAGCCGAGATTCTCTGACAGATGTGCCAAACGGAACAACTTTTTTGCAATTAGCCCCAATTAGTCTTGGGTCTTGGCACTTCCGGGGATGGTGTAGGGGCATAAAAAAGAATGAGTAAACGTAAACCCGAAGGTTTGACGCATACTCATTCTCCTCTCTCCTCAGCGGTGCGTACGGGACTCGAACCCGTGACCCCATGCGTGACAGGCATGTATTCTAACCAACTGAACTAACGCACCAATATTTTTTAGAGATTATGCTCGCGGCCTCTGCCGTTTTGCGAGTGCAAAGTTAATCACGTAATTTGATATATGCAAGAGTTTCGCCTGAAAAATCGCAAAAATTTTTCATTTCATCCATTTTGCGGGTAAGGGATGGTGCGGTATTATGGAAATATGACAATCGAGCCCGATAATGCAACAGCACCGTTGAGCCGCATGTGGGCTCAATGGTGCTGTGATGTGGTGGATGCAATCCCGAGCTCTTAGTCGCGTGATGAGGCTCCGAAGAATCTCAACAGGAACAAGAAGAGGTTGATGAAGTCGAGATAGAGTGTGAGCGCTCCTATGGTTGCGAGTCGACCGTCGGTGGCTCCGATTCCGCTCTCGGCCCACTGCTTGATTTTCTGGGTGTCCCAGGCTGTGAGGCCTACGAATATGATCACACCGGCTATCGACACTATCCATTCAAGTGTTGAGTTGGCCCAGAAGATGTTGACAATCATAGCTATGAACAAGCCTATGATGGCCATTGTAAGGAATGAGCCTATCTTGGTCAAGTCACGCTCGGTGAAGTAGCCGTAGATACTCATGGCGCCGAATACACCAGCTGTGATGGCGAATGTCTTGAAGATCGACACCGGGGTATAGGCCATGAAAATGAAGGCAAACGTTACACCGTTGAGCAGTGAATAGAGGTAGAATATCAGTGACGCGGTGCTTGAATTCATTTTGTTGATGGCGCCCGAGAGGCTGAACACGAGCACCAGCTCAAGGATGGCGATTCCCCAGTAGACCCATGAGTGGGTTGCCAGGAACATGCCTATGCCGGGAATAACGGTGCATGCCCATGCAGCTAACGCTGTTACAATCATGGCCAGGAACATTTTAACGTAGACGCGCTTCATGACGCCTGACACGTGACTGTCGAGGGCCTGATTGTTGTAGGAATTGAGGTTGTAATTGTTCATGATTGATAATAATTGTTGTATAGAGAGATAACGCATAACTGCGATTAAGTGGCATCGCAGAGGTGTTAAATAAGTTAAATTACATTCTTTCGGGGACTTCGATGCCAAGCAGCGACATTCCACTGCGCACGACTCCGGCCACGCATTGGCTCAGAGCGAGTCGCAGTGCGCGCACTGCAGCATCGGGCTCGTTAAGAATAGTGTAGTCGTGATAGAACTGGTTGTACTCCTTCACGAGATCGTAGACATAGTTGGCTATGAGAGCGGGCGAGTAGATGCGTCCGGCCTCGGCTACCGTTGCGGGGAAGTCGGCGAGGTGCTGGATGAGCGATATCTCCTTCTCGTTGGGCTCGACCATGTCGTAGCCAGTGGCGGTGTATCCGGCTTCGGCGGCCTTGCGGAGCACTGAGCGGATGCGTGCGTAGGTGTACTGGATGAAAGGACCTGTGTTGCCGTTGAAGTCGATCGACTCCTTGGGATTGAAGGTCATGTTTTTGCGCGGGTCAACCTTGAGGAGGAAGTATTTGAGCGCGCCCATGCCCACGATGCGGGCTATCTCGTCGGCCTCCTCGGGGGTGAAGTCACCCTTTCCGCGTTCGGCCGATACTTCGCGTGCGCCCTGTATCATCTCGTCCATCAGGTCGTCGGCGTCGACCACTGTTCCCTCGCGGCTCTTCATTTTGCCCTCGGGGAGCTCGACCATTCCGTAGGAGAAGTGCACGAGGTCCTTTCCCCACTTGAAGCCGAGTCGGTCGAGAAGCAGCGATAGCACCTGGAAGTGATAGTTCTGCTCATTTCCTACGACATATATCATCTTGTCGATGGGGTAGTCCTGGTAGCGGAGCTTTGCGGTGCCTATGTCCTGGGTCATGTAGACCGAAGTGCCGTCGCTGCGCAGAAGTAGCTTGTGGTCGAGTCCGGCATCGGTAAGGTCGGCCCACACCGAGCCGTCGTCCTTGCGATACATGATGCCTTTTTCAAGACCTTCGAGCACTTTGTCCTTTCCTTCGAGGTAGGTGTTGCTCTCGTAGTATATCTTGTCGAAGTCGACTCCGAGTCGCTTGTAGGTTTCGTCAAATCCGGCATACACCCAGTTGTTCATCATCTCCCACAATGAACGTATTTCGGGATCCTTCTGCTCCCAGCGGCGCAGCATCTCACGCGCCTCAAGCATCAGGGGCGATGCCTTTTCGGCCTCTTCCTGAGTCATGCCTTTATCCATGAGCTCTTTCAGTTCGGCCTTGTAGTGCTTGTCAAAGAGCACATAGAAGTCGCCGATGAGGTGGTCGCCCTTCTTTCCGGTCGATTCGGGGGTTGCGCCCTCGCCCCACTTGCGCCATGCGAGCATGGACTTGCATATATGGATTCCGCGGTCGTTGACGATGTTGGTTTTTACGACACGGTTGCCGCAGGCCTTGAGTATCTGTGCAAGGCTGTAGCCGAGGAGATTGTTGCGAATGTGGCCGAGATGGAGAGGCTTGTTGGTGTTGGGCGATGAATACTCAACCATTACCAGCGGACTGTCGGCATCGGCTTTCTTGAATCCGTAGTCGGGGGTTTCCTCGATGTGTCGCAGCATCGAAGTGAAGTAGGTAGGCTCGATTACGATGTTCAGGAATCCCTTGATGACATTGAATCGATTGACGGCGGGTTCGTTTGCAACGAGCCAGTCGCCTATTTCGGTTCCTACTGCTTCAGGCGACTTGCGTGCGGCCTTTACCCAGGGGAAAACAACGATTGTGAGATTGCCTTCAAACTCTTTCTTGGTCGTTTGCGGCACTATCGACGACGGGTCGGCATCGACTCCGTACAGAGCCTTCACGGCATGCGCTACGGCTTGTGCTATGATGTTATCTATTGACATGTCGTAATAAATGATGTGATTTCGATTTGCAAAGATAGTGCATTTATTTATATTTCAGAAATTTCGGGCCGTCCGATAGATACAAAGTGGCCGACCGATGTTCTGCATAAATCAATTCAGGGCAATCGGGTGTTATGACAATAACCGTAAACGTTCAGTCATGAATAAGAACTTAAAGACTATCATTGACAGCGCGTTGGTGCTATGTTTTGTTGTGGTGCTGACGACGGGTGTAATGCTGCACCTTAAAAAGCATGGCATAATAATAGAGCCGCGTCCCTTGTTGAAGATGCTGCATTACTGTACAGGCTTTGTGATGGTGGCGCTTACCGCTGTCCATGTGGGAAACTACATCAAGTCATTCAAGGCTTTGAGCGTGAAGTATCCCTACACCGTGATCAATTCACAGGTGTTGATGGTGATGCTTGCAATCGTCTTTTTGACGGGGCTTGTCAAGCTGTTGTCGCCCGTGAAGATACTCAATCTCGGACTGTGGCACTATTGGCTCGGCATCATTATGTCGGTAGCCGCCGTGATTCATTTGTGGCGAATGTTGCCGTGGCTGATGCGCAAATACCGCCGTTAACATTTATTGTCGAACCGGCTCTAATGTCGCTGGCTATCGGGTCGATGCGTCGTCGGGCATAACTGTGGCCTTGGCGGTAGGGGTGAGGCTGGAAGCGATTGAGTCAAGCGGCAGCACACATGACGGCATTCCCGCAGCGTAGGGCGATATTTCATACTGCTGGTAGGTCACCACCAGCCCTTCGGCATCAAATAGCGGCGGTGTCACGGGAAGCTTGATCGAGTCGGGGCTTACGATCAGTCCGTCATCCATTGTCCATCCGCTTTCAGGCGTGAAAAACTGCTTGGCGAGTTCCCGCTTTATCATGGCGATAACGGCCGGCTCATCGTCACGCTTTATCGTGTTGTCCCATGTCAACATTGTTCCGTCGGCCTTGGAGAATGTCGCGGGCTGGAACATAGAGCCTCCATGCGCTCCGCCGAGATAGCAGTAGCTGTTGAAGCAGTAGGTAATATATGATGGTGCAGTATACACGGTGTCGATTGAATAGTCGAAAGTGTAGTTGATGCTGAATCCCTTCATGCTGTTGAAATCGCGGCGTGACGAGTTAAGTAACGAGTCGCAAGCAAGCTTTGCCATTTCCGGCACATTGTTCTGCATCTCCTTAGTTATAGTGAATGAAGGTGTCGAATTGTCTTTGTAAGAATATGCCAGCCTGTCGGCTATCCAGGCTCTCACCGAGTCATCGACTGTGTTATCGCCTGTGGGGTACATAACGCTTATCTTGCACAAAGCCTTGCAGCTCCCATTGGCCGTTATGGAATCGTAGATTTCAACAGAGTCCAGGACCATGCCGTTGGAAGAAATTTCTTCATCCGGCCGGTCGTTTTTCTTTACTCCACAACTTATCATGCTGCTGATTAATATCGCAGCCGCTAATACAAATGTACCTTTTTTCTTCATGCCAAATAAAATGTTTTTGAACTAATGTAAAGTTACGAATTTGGACATAATGGTAATGGAATATAATTGTCAAAAATAATTAAACCTGCTTTGGGGGATTCGGTTGCAATTATTCGGTTGAAAAAAAATAGCTGTTTGATGCAAGAATTCCGGGACATTGTGATTTAATGAATAGAACAACCAATCAAATACAATAGACATGAATAAATTTAAACATTTCATCACTCCGCTTCTTTTTGTGGGATTGGCCGTAACATTCCAGTCATGTTTGGACGATGACGACGATAAGGCTATGTATCATCCCACCGCCTTGGTTACAGTAGAACCGGCTGACGACGAATCATTCATCATGCATCTCGATGACAACACTATTCTTCAGCCCGTAAATATGGCTAAGTCGCCTTATGGCAAGAAAGAAGTGAGAGCGCTTGTGAATTTCTCGGAAACCGTGGCTCCTGAAAATGGCGGCAGCTTCCGCAAGGTCTACGTAAACTGGCTTGACAGTATACGCACGAAGCGCCCTGTGCCGACGACCGACATCAATGATTCCAAATTCGGTAACGACCCCGTGGAGATTATGCGTGACTGGGTTACAGTTGCCGAGGACGGATACTTAACCCTGCGTGTGCGCACACGTTGGAACAATCCGTCGGCAGTACACGAGCTCAACCTGCTCACAGGAGTTAATCCCGAAAATCCCCATGAATTTGAACTGCGTCACAATGCTCACGGCGACACTAACGGAGAGTGGGGCGACGGACTCATCGCATTCAATCTCAACGGCCTTCCCGAGCTTAACGGCACTATAAGCATAAAACTGCGTTGGAAGTCGTTCTCGGGCGAAAAGACATCGGAGTTCAGCCTGAGGATGCGCGACGGCAAGCAGCCGCAATTGCTTGTCGAACAGCTCAGCGACATTAACATCAAGTAAAAGCCTGTACAAGAAAATTCGGGAATTCTCCGTTAACAATAAAGTGAAAACCCGATAATTGGAGCGTGGGCAGGCGGGATTCCCATCTCATCGGAATCCCGCCTATTCTCCTTTAAGCCGATATTCAAGATAATGACAGTGAATGCTAACGACAACGAACGATTGTTGGTAAGTGGTGTCCGCCGAGGTGATACTGCTGCCATGAAAGCTGTCTATAAACTTCACATTCGTTATCTTACGGCTGTGTGCTCACGCTATATCATCAATCCCGAGGATGTAAAGGATATTCTGCAGGAAAGTTTCATGAAAGTATTCTCGGCCATCGATACATTCGAGTATCGGGGCGAAGGTTCTTTAAAAGGATGGCTCACGAAAATCGTGATAAACGAAACGCTGCGATTCATACGTCGCAACAGCCGATTAGATTTTCAGGAAATAACCGAAGCCGAGGCATCAATTCCCTACGAGGATCCGCGCCTCGACGACATGGATGCCGAAGTGATATACCGGTTCATCAGGGAACTTCCCGACGGGTACCGCACGATATTCAATCTATTCGTAATCGAAGGGAAGAGCCATAAGGAAATATCGGAGATGCTTAATATAAAAGCTAACACTTCGGCGTCACAGCTTTTCAGAGCAAAGGCCATGCTTGCCATGAAAATAAAGCAATATCAGAAATAATTACAATTTGCACCACTATGAAAGAGGAATGGCTGAAACACATACATGACAAAATGTCAAGCTTTGAGGTCGACGAGCCTGACGGCCTTTGGGACGACCTGCGACGCAATGTCGCCGCTCCGATGCCTGAAGCGTCACGCCACGTGATGCCTATATGGATAAAAAGAGCCATCCGCATTGCTGCCATGCTCGCTATTGCCGTTACGACTGTTGTGCTGATTACGCGCAATGACGACGACCTCTCTACCGACCAAATCACACAAGCCGCCGGCACCTCTTCCGGCAATGCTGAAAACAAACTTTTATCATCAACATATATAGAACCCGATTTGTGTTCATCGCCGACTGTACCACCGGCAGTACATAAATCATCATATATTCCGGTTGAAATGTCAACCGAAATAATACCGGAATATGGAAATGATTGTGATTCGGTCAAGCCTGAAAGCTCCGGTGAAGTTGCCGGTAACGATAAGGGCGAGTCAACGACTAACGAATCCAAGCCGGAAGGTCGGCCGGTTCCGAAGGTAAACGATGAGAAATCCGACCGGATATACAACAACAGGCGTATGAGCGCGACAAAACGCTGTGATGCAAATTCTGGACGCTTGTCGCTTGGAGTGTTTACATCGGGTAGTCCCAACTTATCGAATAACCGCCTGGAATATGCCGGAAAAGTCACCGGTGTACTTGGTGCCGACAAGGCGTCATGGGAGGATAATCCCATGCTCGGTATACTTCTGTTCAATCAGGGACAAGATGTGGCCAATGAAGTGAAACATCGTTTGCCGGTAAGGACGGGACTTTCATTTGCCTATCGCATCAACGATCGCCTGTCAATCGAGAGCGGCCTGTTGTACACGCTTCTAACCTCCGACCTGAAGTACGGAAGCGAAAGCCACTACATCGCGGGGCAGCAGAAGCTGCACTATATAGGAGTGCCTGTAAATGCACGTTACCGGGTGCTGTCCTGGCGTTCATTTGACCTCTATGCCTCGGCCGGAGTGCTTGCTGAAAAGTGTGTTTCGGGAAAAATAGAAAGGGATTTTATTCTTGACAATCACGCTACACAATCCGAGAAAGAGGATGTAAAGGTTAAGCCTCTGCAATGGTCGGTAAATGCCTCGGCAGGATTGCAGTTCAACATCACACGCGCGTTAGGCATCTATGCCGAGCCGGGCGTAAGCTGTTATATCGACAACGGTTCGCCTGTTGAAACAATCTACAGCGAACGGCCTCTTAACTTCAATCTAAACGTAGGATTGCGATTCACATTGGGTGACTGACCGGTACATATACAGAAAGGTCGAAGCACCATCAATAGATGCTTCGACCTTATGATGTAGTAGTAAAGTAGTGTCGTTTAATCGTCCTGTGCGTCCTCTTCTATAGAGAAGTCGTCGGGAAACTCTTCATCGTTGAAGTCGAGTTCAAGTTCATCGGCCTCCTTTGCTTTGGGGGCGGCCTCTTCTTTCTTGGTCTTTATGGTTATTTTGGCTTTCCCCGACTTGTTGCCTTTCTCGGCGGCTTCCTTCATCGCTTCCATAATCTTGGCTTCAAGTTCGTCGGCAAGTTCGGGATTGTCGGCAATCACACGCTTTGCGGCATCGCGACCCTGGGCTATCTTTGTGTCGCCGTAGCTGAACCATGAACCGCTCTTGTTGATGATGCCATACTCCACGCCGAGGTCGATTATCTCGCCCGACTTTGAGATGCCTTCGCCAAACATGATGTCAAACTCGGCACGCTTGAATGGGGGAGCCACCTTGTTCTTTACAATCTTGACACGTGTGTGGCGTCCGAGTACATCCTCGCCGTCCTTGATGGTGGTGGTGGGGCGTATGTCGACGCGTACCGATGCGTAGAACTTCAGCGCGTTACCTCCGGTAGTCGTTTCGGAGGGACCGAACATCTGGCCTATCTTGTCGCGGAGCTGGTTGATGAATATACAGGTGGTGTTGGTGCGCGATATGGTTCCGGTGAGCTTACGCATGGCCTGTGACATAAGGCGGGCCTGAAGTCCCATGTTGCGGTCGCCCATGTCGCCTTCGATTTCGCTTTTGGGAGTGAGTGCTGCAACCGAGTCGATGACTATTATGTCGATTGCCGAGGAACGAATGAGCTGCTCGGTGATTTCGAGAGCCTGCTCTCCGTTGTCGGGCTGTGAAATGAGCAGATTATCGACATCGACACCGAGCTTCTCGGCATAGAAGCGGTCAAATGCATGTTCGGCATCGATGATTGCGGCTATTCCGCCACGTTTCTGAGCCTCGGCGATTGCGTGTATTGCGAGCGTGGTTTTACCTGACGATTCGGGGCCGTAGATCTCGGTGATTCGTCCGCGGGGGAATCCTCCCACACCGAGGGCGAAGTTCAATCCTATCGAGCCGGTTGGAATCACTTCGACATCCTCCACATTGTCGTCGCCGAGCTTCATGATGGCTCCGCGACCGAAGTTTTTGGCTATCTTCTCCATTGCCTGCGACAGGGCGTTGAGCTTGGCGGCTGCGGCTTCCTGTGCGGGGTCGTTTTTCTTTATTGTTGCTTTCTTGGGCTTTTCCATGTAGTGCTGAGCGTTTTTAAGGGTTTATGACTGTTGGCTTTCGGCGAGCAGCTTCATTATCTGCGCGGCGGCGTTTTTGGTGTCGACTTTGTTGATTATATGGGTCACGCGGTGGTCGGCATCGGTGATGAATGTCGTGCGCACGGTACCCATGTATTCGCGTCCGGCCATTTTCTTTTTCTGCCACACTCCGAATGCCTGGTTCAGCTCGGTCGACGGGTCGCTGATGAGGGTAAAGGGGAGTGAATATTTTTCGGCAAACTTTGCATGGCTTGCCGACGAATCCTTGCTGACTCCGATCACCTCGTAACCGAGATTGCGCAATGAGTCGTAGCCGTCGCGTAGCGAACAAGCCTCGGCCGTGCAGCCGGGGGTGTTGTCCTTAGGATAGAAATAGATTATCAGGGGCTTTCCGGCAAAGTCGGTTGACTTTACTTCCTGCCCTTGGGCATTGACTCCGAGGAGAGTGGGGATGGTGTCGCCTGTTTTCATTGTTGTCAAGTGTTTTTGTTGATTTACGATACAAAGATAGTGACTGCCTTGCGCCGAAATGCCGCCCATGACAGTTAAAAGTTGCTAATAAGCAGCATCGTTGAGCAGTACTCAAAAAAAGATAGAGGGCAATAACTCCCGTGGAAGTCAGTGCCCTCGTTCAGGATTGAAAAATCGTTATACGGTGAGAATTTCTTTTTCTTTGGCGGCGAAAAGCTCATCGATTTTCTTGAGATACTTGTCGTGGAGCTTCTGAACCAAACCTTCGGCATCCTTCTCGACATCCTCGGGCATTCCGAGCTTCACTGCCTTTTTAAGACCGTCGATTGCATCGCGGCGAGCGTTACGTACCGATACCTTGGCGTTTTCAGCCTCGCTTTTCGACTGCTTCACGAGTGCTTTACGACGCTCCTCGGTAAGCGGCGGGATTGAGATGCGTATTACCTCGCCGTTGTTTTCGGGTGTGATTCCGAGTTCGGAATTGATGATGGCTTTCTCAATCTCCTTGAACATCGATTTTTCCCATGGAGTGATGGTGATTGTGCGGGCATCGGGCACGCTTACGTTGGCCACATTGGAAATAGGAGCTGCGCTTCCGTAGTATTCCACGCGGATTCCGTCAAGAATTTTGGGATTGGCTTTTCCTGCGCGAATGTGGGCAAGTGCTTCGTCAAGATATGCCACGGCCATTTCCATTTTTTCCTCGGCGGGGTCGAGGTAGGTCTTTACGTCGGTCATAGTTTTAATGATTTATGTAGTTATTGATTTTATTCTTAATACACGAGTGTGCCTATGGGCTCGCCGGCAAGCACCTTGGCAAGATTGCCCGGGCAGTCCATGTTGAACACGATTATGGGAAGGTGATTCTCCTTGCAAAGTGCGGTAGCGGTGAGGTCCATCACCTTTAGTCCGCGGGTGTAGACTTCATCGTAGGTTATTTCCGAGAACTTTTCGGCAGTGGGATCCTTCTCGGGGTCGGCGGTGTATATGCCGTCGACGCGGGTTCCTTTGAGCATAACCTCGGCCTCGACTTCGATTCCGCGCAGTGCCGAACCGGTGTCGGTAGTGAAGAAGGGGTTGCCGGTGCCACCCGATATGATGGCTACGGCTCCGTTGTTCATCGCCTCTATCGCACGCCACTTGCTGTAGTGCTCACCGATGGGAAACATGTTTATGGCAGTGAACACCTGTGCGGGTTGTCCTATTGCCACGAGGGCGCTGCTCAGCGCAAGGGAGTTGATTACGGTTGCGAGCATTCCCATCTGGTCGCCCTTTACGCGGTCAAAACCCTTTGACGCGCCCGAAAGTCCGCGGAAAATGTTGCCTCCTCCTATCACGATAGCTATCTGCACACCTTGTGATGCAATTTCCTTTATCTGCTCGGCATATTGGTTAAGGCGCACCGTGTCGATGCCGTGACCTTGAGTTCCGGCAAGTGACTCACCGCTAAGTTTCAGCAAAATGCGCTTATATTTTGTTCTCATAATTCGATAGTTTATGAATTTTAATTGTTTACTTTACAAAGATAATCAAGAGAATTGAAAAACAAAATTATAAGATGTTGAAATTTTCATTTAACGACACGATGAAGTTGTGTATGGCCGTTGTGCTGCTGGTGGGTTGTGCATCGGCCAATGCTGCCGTTACGCGCGATTATGATGCAATAGCCACAAAAGCGGCGCGATTTTTTCATTATCGCGAATGGACCAATGCTGCGGCAATGTACGAGCTTATGATAGAGGATAGTGCGAAAGTATGTGACACCTACGCCCATGCCATAGTGACGGCGGGGATGCGTAATTTGCCCGACTATGAGATGTCGCTTCTGGAGCGCGCCCAATCGCAGTTGATTCCGCTTGACTCGGTGTTTCAGGGTGTCAGGAGAGTGAGTTTCTCTATCGGTCAGTCGTCGTTATATGAGAATTTCCTTTTGCTTGTGAAGGAGCGTCAGCCTTGGCTCACCCGAAGCATCGAGAAGCAACTCCTGAGCTATTACGTGTTTCGATGTAACGCTCCCGAGATAATACGTTATAGCCGGATAATGCTGTCGGGGGCTCCCGACAATGTAGCCTTCATGAACAATCTGGCCTACGGATACATGCTTTCAGGCGATGAGGAGCAGGGCATAACCACCTATAAGGAAATATTGAAGCTGCATCCCGATAATTATGACGCGCTGCTTGTGCTCGGCAACTATTACCGGCAGAAGGGCGACATGGCACAGTCGCGTGAATATCTGGAAAGAGCCCTGACAATAAAGGCTACGCCTTATGTGTCAGAGCTCCTTGGTATCGGTGTCGACAAGCACTGATCAGCGTGTCAAATCGTAGATCAACAATGGGATTTCGATGTTGTTGAGTGCCTTCTTGAAGTTGTCGGCTCCTGCTCCTATGGCAAATACGGGAACGGGATTGGCAGTGTGGTTGCCGCTTATGAAGCTTGTGCCTACATGTGAGTTGAACAGGTCAAACACCTTTACGGCAAACTGGTTGAAGTTGTTGTAAAGGGTTCTTTGGTCCTGACTTTCGCGAGCCACGATTGCCTTGTCAAAGAGCACCTGCAGGTCCTTGGTTTCATTTTCGGTGATGGGTACCGTGGTCCAGAATCCGAGTTTGTCGGAAAGGAATTTTTTCATTTCGTCCCATGACATTGACTCGTTGTTGCGAATGAGCGAGCGACAGTAGTCCGAGAATTTGTCCTTGCTTATGCGCTGTGAGTCGATGAGGTTCAGGTTTACTCTGTTGGTGCGGCTTCCGATTGCCATGCCGCCGGTGTCGTGGTCGGCAGTCACGATTATCAGTGTTTCGTCGGGGTGTTGCTTATAGAAGTCATAGGCCACCTTTATGGCATCCTGAAAGCTTAGTATATCCTTTATTGCAGCTCCGGCGTCGTTGGCGTGGGAAGCATGGTCTATTTCACCGTCCTCGACCATCATGAAGAATTGGTCGGGCGACTGCTTCATGAGGTGGTTGAGAGCGGCCTGAGTCATTTGAGCCACTGTCATTGCCCCCTGAAGTGAATCGACCGTATAGCCTATGGAGTTGTCGTTGCCTCGCTTGTCGGGGTCGGCGAGGAGCATAACGCGGTCGGAACCCAAGAGCGTAACGCTGTCGGGGTTGTGGGTTATTGCATATCCGGCTTTCTTAAGAGCGGAGTAAACCTCCTTGGCCTGTTCGGGTTTGCGCACCCCACGCAGGCTTGCTCCACCGAGGAAGTCGTAGCCCGATGCTGCAGCGTCAAGATTGATTTCATAGAACATGTTTCGGTCGACCTGATGGGCATAAAATGCCGCGGGGGTCGCATCGTCGGCGGCACATGACGATAGTACGGCCACGCCCCATCCGTCGTCCTTGAGTTTGCGTGCTATTGAGATGAGGGGGGGTATGGTGTCGGGAGCAAGACCTATGGTGTAGTTGCGTGTCTTGCTTCCGGTTGACAGTGCTGTACCGGCTGCGGCCGAGTCGGTGATGGGTGCCGATGCGGAGTAGGTTTGAGCCTGTGAAGCTACGGGAAACTGCATCATGAGCAGCGGAGTGTCGTTGCCGAGCACCATGCGGTTGTAGTACTGGGTGGTGTTTACATGGCCCATGCCCATACCGTCGCCGATGAAGTAGAACACATAACGTACTTTTGCGCTTACCGAGAGCGATGCAATCAATGTGATTACGCTTAGGATTATGTAACGTATTTTCATGAGTTGATAATTGATATTATTTATTGGTAATTACTACTGGTGCGATAAAATCGCGTTGGTTTAGAAATCATCAAATAAAGAGATATCTTTGACATTTTGATTTGAATTGGTTGACAAGTCTTGCTTGGTTAGAAGTTGTCGTAACTCGACACGTTCCAAAGCAGAGATTCTGATAAGGGTCGCCACTTCGGTTATAGAATAGCAGCTTTTATAATCGGCCTTTATTCGAGCTACCGTAAGATAGGCAATGACAGCAGTCCAAAGATGGATTTTTACCGCGTTCTCGGAAAATCCCCAAAGGGTCTTCACGACAATATTCTGTTTGATCCATTTGAAGAAAACTTCTATATCCCAGCGATGGCGGTAGAGATTGGATATTTCCAAGGCACTGATTTCAAAGTTATTGGATATGAAATCCACAATTGTGTCATTGTCCGGGTCATATACTCGTACAAACCGCATGTCATCAGGATAGAGTTTACTCGACTTATATCCGGTTACCCGAATACGGGAGTCTTCTATGATGCCTGACTTTGCATTGGGGATTTCCATTTGCCCGATTGTCATGAACTTCATGTTCTCTTTCGGACGGGATACCCAGAATGCCTGTGACTGATGGAATCTGAACAAAGCCTTGAAGTCAACATAAGCCTTGTCCATCACATAGAATGCGAATGGTTCCGGCGAAAGCATGTCAAGTTCGTTGCTGTCATGCCATTTTCCATCGGTAATATGAATGTTTGCCGGTATGCTTCCACGCAAATCAAGCAATGTGTGCATCTTTACAGCGCCTTTGCTGTATTTGCCCAATGCCCATGTCGCAAGTTTTATGCTGGTTGATATGGTTGTGGAGTCCAACGCATAGATTACGTTGTCTATGGTTATCTCGGATAGTTTAGCCTTTGAATACATGGGTCTTACCAATCCTATTAGATAAATTCCCAGTCCCTCAAAAATTCGATAGTCCCGACTTTCGTTAGCCCGCGACAAAGATGTGTGGTTGACTGTTTTCCGAAAACCGAGATGATATAGCATCTTTGAATGGGCCTCCAGACATAGACAGATGTCTCGTAGCGAATCACAGCCCGTCAACAGTCCGAAGAGCAGATGAAGGAGGTGATTGTAACTGTTGAGATTCTTTACATGCCAATCTCCTTTATACAGCCTTACAAGCTTATCGAACTGGTAACGCGGTATAAATTCAATTACCTGGGAGAAAACATACTTACCCTGATTCATAATCTTGATGTTTGGGAACAACAAGACTAATAAATCAATTTCAAATCAAAAAATCAATGTTCTCTTGTATTTGACTAAATATTAATATTTTAATAACAGTGGTAAGATTTTTATCGCACCACTACTAATTGGTAATTATTTGTTGTCGTTGTTGAATTTCAGCATGGGTTCGATGAAGTGACGGTCGTTGCTCAGTCGCGGCACCTTGCGCTGTCCGCCGAGCTTTCCGGTCGAGGCAAGCCATGAGTCAAAGAGTCCTTTTCGGGCTTCGATTACAGTGAGCGGGTCGAGGAAGAGGCCGTCGGTGCGTTTGGCCTGATAGTCGGAGTTCTCGGCCTGCAGGTTTTTGTCGAGGAGTGCGGCAAACTGATTCATGTCGGCCGGTCGGCGGTTGAACTCGATGAGCCACTCGTGACGGCCTCGGGTGTGGTCGCCGGCATAGACGGGAGCGGCCGTGTAGTTGGCTATCGAGCAGTCGAGATCATGGCATGTGCGGGCAATGGCTGCGTCGGCGTTATGTACCATAAGCTCCTCGCCGAATGCGTTGATGAAGTGCTTGACGCGTCCCGCGATGGTTATTTTGAGCGGCTCGACACTCTCTACGGTCACCGTGTCGCCGATTGCATAACGCCACAATCCGTTGCACGATGTGATTGCCAGTGCGTAGGTGTGACCCGGCTCGACTTTCCATGCCGGAAGTGCCTCGGGGAACGGAATGCCGGTCTGGTCGATGGGGATGAACTCGTAGAATGTGGCGAGGTCGAGAAGCAGCATCATGGCGTGGTCGTCGATGTCGTTCTGGAGGGCGAAGAACCCTTCGGACGCATTGTAGGTTTCGAGATAACGCATGCGTGACGGGTCGGTTATCCGGGCATACTGTTCGCGATAGGGCTCAAATGATATTCCTCCGTGGAAAAACACTTCGAGATTGGGCCACACATCGTGAATGGTGTCGGCTCCTGTTCGCTCGATGATGCTCTTTATAACGGTCATGAACCATGAGGGCACACCCGATATGTTGGTGATGTTTTCGTGCATCGAGGCTTCGACAAGCGCCGGAAGCTTTTCGTTCCACTCCTTCATGAGGGCGACACGCTTGGATGGCACTCTCACGAGATTGACCAACGGGTTTATACGGTCGATGAGGTTGGCCGAAAGGTCGCCTACCACAACTCCGCGGGGAAGTGTCAGCTCGTTGGCATAGCTTCCTCCGAGAATGAAGCTCTTTCCGTCGAATATGCGGCTGTCGGGGTAGAGGCTGAGATAGTGTGCCACGACATCAAATCCGCCGCGATAGTGGGTGAGCTTGAAGGAGTCGGCCGTTATGGGGATGTATTTGCTTTTTCCGTCGGAAGTGCCCGATGACTGTGCGAAATGTGTCGTAGCTCCGGGCCACAGGATGTCACGCTCCCCTTGTATCATGCGCTCTACGTTGTGACGCATGTCGGGGTATTCGATTACGGGCACTTTGGCGGCAAAATCCTCGTAGGACGACATGGCGTCAAATCCGTAACGGCGGCCTGTTTCGGTGCGTGACGCGCGACTCAGAAGCCATGCCAGCTGTTGGCGCTGCACAGCCTCGGTGTGCGTCGCGTTGTAGCGTGCAGCCTTTACGCGTCGCATGAAAACCGGCTTGATCAATGAGGTGACACTCATACTAAAATTTCAGACTATTTCAACAAAGGTACGGTAAATTTGTTTAAATTCTATAAATTTGCACTAATTTAAACTTTTTACACAGCAATAATGACAAAGACCAAGACATTCCTTCTTAGCCTTGTTATGGCATTCTTAGCCGTAGGACTCTCTTCATGCGATGATGTGGAATATGACCCCGCCGATGCCCCGTTCCTGGGCTCATGGATTCAAGATAGCGGAGCCACCGGATTCACTTTCTTCTCAAACGGTTCGGGCTACTACACCAACTATTACGACGGCGATGTCGTCGAATTCACATGGGACTATGATGACTGGTATCTGAATATCTACTTCATTGAGGATGAATGGAACTATCAATGGGACTTCACGCCCGATATGGAGCTTGAACTATATGATACCTTCACCTCCCAGACAATCTACTTCTATCCTATTTAAGAGCCGTTAATATTTATTGTCGAACCGGTTCTTAATATCCTTGCGGAATGCCGCGCGACGGCGATGCTGTCGGCGCTCGAAGTATTGCCATTGCAGCTGCACATTCTCGTTGTCGGCCAACTCCGGGTTGCTTTCGGCCCAGCGGTATCCGTTTTTGATGTAGACGGGAAGCAAGTCGGCGAAAAGTAGTGCGTTGACTCCTTTGCTCTGATATTCGGGCTTGACGGCCACGAGCAGCAGGTCGACAACATCGTTGTGCATATACATCGCTTTAAGCAGATGAAGCCAGCCTGTGGGGAAGAGTCGTCCGCGTCCTTTCTGCAAAGCGCGTGACATCGATGGAATCGAGATGCCTACACCTATGAGCTTGTCGTCGCTGTCGACGATGAGGCACACATTCTCAAGACGAAGTATGGGGAGATATATGTCGATGTAATATTCAATCTGCTTCTGTGACAGCGGCGAGTAACCGTAGAGTTGGTCGTAGGCTTCGTTTATAAGCTCAAACAGCGCCACGCCGTACTCCTCCTTGATTTTCTTGGCCGATGTGTACTTGATGGTGCGCACGCCATATTTCTTTTTCACGATTTCGGCTACACGCAGCATCTTCTCCGGGATTTTGTCGGGAACAGTCATGCGATACTCCACCCACTCGGCATCCTTGTGGAAGCCCATGCGCTCCATGTGTCGCGGATAGTAGGGGGAGTTGTAGATGGTGGCCATGGTGCCGAGTTCGTCAAATCCCTCGGTCAACATTCCTTCATGATCCATGTCGCTGAAGCCCATCGGGCCCACCATTGATGTGAGTCCCTGACTGCGGCCCCATTGGGCAAGCGCGTCAAAAAGGGCGTCGACAACTTCCTCGTCGTCGATGAAGTCGAGAAATCCGAATCGAAGGTCACGACTGCCGGTGCGTTCGTTGACAACGGTGTTGATTATGCCGGTTATTCGTCCTACGGGCTTTCCGTCACGATAGGCCATCCATGACTTAGCCTTGCAGTAATCGAATGCCGGATTCTTGTCGGGCGACAATGTTTCGACATCGTCCATTATCAACGGCGGCACATAGTAGTCGTTGTCCTTGTAAAGGTCGATTCCGAATTTTGTATATTTTTTCAGATTGCTTTTTGTCGGGGTTATTTCGCGTATTTCTACAGCCATATATATGTTTTATAGTCGTTTTCGAGAATATTATTTATCTGACGAAGTGTTGGCGGGCATAACCTGCTCAACATTTTGTTGAGGAGTAGTGTAGCCGTCGGGTTTGGGTCGACGTATGTTGAGCCATGCAAGAATCACTATCATTGCCGCCATGAACGCTATGAGCAGGATGTAGAGCTGATTGCTCGAGCGATGCTCAAGGGCAAGATGCAGATCCTGTACATCTTGATAACGCTTCTTGGGGTCGGGATCGGCACAACGCTGTGCTATCTTGCGCAGAGCCGGATACTTTGTGTCGATGTTGTCGAGCGCCTCGTTAAGCACAAGACCGTAATTGTATATGTCCTCCGACGCATCGGCGGGTTCGAGATGACGGAGCTGGTCAAATCCTACATCAATCAGTTTCAGATTGCCGATATTTTCGGTGAAAATGATTGTTTCGGGGCGTATCGGGTGGTGTACGATATGGTTGTTCTGTATATACTCCATTGCATCGACGAGCTCGTGTCGCAGCTTGTCGATTATCGCGGGGGTCACCTTGCCTTCGTTGATGAGCTTGCGCAGTGAGTCGCCGTAGACATCGTCGGTGATTATGCATCGGCCGAGTCCGGGGACATCCTCGAAGTCGTTGATCATCACTATGCTCGGATGGGAAAGATTGTAGCGCACATCAAACTCCTTTTCAATCATGGCCTGAAATTCCGGCTTGTCGGCAAATTCCGGTTTTAGCGTCTTCAGCATTACCCATTTGCCGTGCTTTTTGGCGGTGTACACGAGATAATACTCCTCCTCCCACTCGGGAAGCAGGGTTATTTCAGTCCATTTTTCGGTATTTGGTGCCGGAGGTTCTATGTTCTTGCTCATTCGACAGTTAAACTTTAATTAGCAAAAATACAAAAGCTTTTTTATACTACAGAGGATAATGAATGAAAAAATAGCCCGGTTAACTTTTTATAGTAGTCAACCGGGCTATGTTGTGACGGTATAATCACACTTTAGCGTTATATTTTGCGGATTTTTATTCCCGACAGATAGGGATTTTAATTGTTGAGGCCCGGAGTCCTGTATATACAATCTAAAGGACTCCGAGCCTCTTTATTGGTTGGGATGGATAGTGAGCGGTATGATTAGAGATACTTGTCCTTATAGGATAGCTTCACATCGTTGACATATTGCTTGATGTGCTGCTCCTCCGACTTGGGGCACACGAGCAGTACATCGCCGGCATCGGCCACGACATAATCATGCAATCCGTTTACGACAACGAGTTTGTTGCCGGGCACGGCGAATATGTTGCCCGAGGAGTTATAGGCGAGAACCTGACAGTTCTGAACCACATTTGAGTCGCGGTTTTTGGGCGAATTTTCATACAGGGCGCTCCATGTGCCGAGATCCGACCAGCCGAAGTCGACACACTCTACGTAAACGTTGGAGGCGCGTTCCATGACGGCGTAGTCGATGGAGATGTTTACACATCCGGGGAATTCGCGTTGTATGAAGGCATTCTCTTCGGGAGTGCCGAAAGCAGCCAATCCGTGGTCAAATGTCGAGGTGAGGTCGGGGGCGTAGTTGTGCAGTGCCTCAAGAATCGATTTCACACTCCACAGGAATATTCCCGAGTTCCAGAAAAATTCGCCACTCTCGACAAACACTTTTGCCAAGTCGAGGTCGGGTTTCTCGGTAAATGTCTTTACTTTCAACACATCATCCTCGACAGGCTGTCCGATTTGAATGTATCCGTAGCCGGTTTCGGGGCGCGTAGGCTTTATGCCGAGGGTGAGGAGTGCATCGTGCTTCTCCACGAAGTTGAATCCGAGCCTGATTGACTTTTCAAATTCAGCGTCGCGGGTAATGAGATGGTCGCTCGGTGTAACGATCATTGATGCCTGAGGGTCGCGGGCTGCGATGTGGTAGGCTGCCCAGGCAATGCAGGGGGCTGTGTTTCGACGGGCGGGTTCAAGAAGAATCTGGTCGTCGTTAAGTTCGGGAAGCTGTTCTTTCACCAGCGGTGCATAGTGGCTGTTGGTGACGATTATGATGTTTTCCTTAGGTACTAACGGCGATATTCGGTCGTAACTCATTTGGAGAAGAGAGCGACCGGTGCCGAAAAAGTCGATAAATTGTTTTGGACGGTCAGTACGGCTATATGGCCAAAAGCGGCTGCCGATACCGCCACACATTATCACGCAATATCTGTGATTGTCGGTCATGATATAAAAATTTGGTATTCGATTTTGCTAAGTTAGTAAATTTATCACTAACGACAATTTTAAGTGTGTTCAAAATTACAATAGATTCTTAACTTTTGTTAAAAGGCGACATGAATCCATAGTCCCCCGTGCTCCGAAATCAATTCGACATGCGGGAGTTGCGACAGTATCTCCAAGAGTCGTCGATTGTCGTCGATATTGCCTGTGGTTATGTCGGCCGCCCGGCCGCTAAGGTGATAGGAGCGTTTCGCACCGCCCACCATGGAGTTGAGCCTCGAGCACCGATATCCGCTGTTGACGATTATCTGTTTCTGTAGCAGGTTTCGCGCAGGCTCGAGAACATTGTCGATGAGGCGCTGCATGTTGAGCACCGCTTCGGGAGGGGGAGTGTTGTCAATGCCATGGCGCAGTGCGATGGTGCTTCGTGAGAGCTCGGCGATGGTGAAGTGGCTTACGGCCTCTTTGGCTTTTAACGGAGTGGCTATCTCCATTGTGGCTATTACGGCGATGGGAATGTGTGTTTTCATTGCAGAACAGTAGTTGGTGGTTGTGCCTGCAAAGATAGTGTGGGGGATGCTTCGATTTCACCCCATAATGTCGCGAAGCTACAATGAGGTCATTGAATCGAGCAATTCCTGTGCTGTGAGGTCGAGAATCGGATGCCGCCAATCGGGCCACAGAAGTGCGAGAGGACGCAGTACAAACTCCCTGAGGTGCATGCGGGGATGTGGAAGCGTCAGCGATTCGGAGTCGATTATGAGGTCGTCGTAGGCTATGAGGTCGATGTCGATTATGCGGTCGACATAGTTGCCGCTCCCGTCGCGATGCGATGCCGAGGATATCGACTTCTCTATGTCGAGCAGCGACTTGAGCATTTTTTCAGGTGGCATGGAGGTCATGATCACGATGCCCATGTTCATGAATCGGTTGGACGACTTGTAGCCCCACGGGTCGCTTTCGATGATGGGCGAGCGCCTTGCGGGAGAACCGCATAAATGCTCAATCAGGGCGACCGCCCTGCCGATTGCAGTTTCGCGATCGCCCTGATTGGAACCTATGTTTATGTAGACTTTATGCAAGATTAGAGTTGCTTCTTTACTTCAACTTCCTCAAACGCTTCAATGAAGTCGCCTTCCTGAAGATCGTTGTAGCCTGCTATGCTTAGACCGCAGTCATAACCCGTAAGCACTTCCTTTACATCGTCCTTGAAGCGTTTCAGAGAGCCGAGCTCGCCGGTGTAGCGCACGATACCTTCGCGAATCAGGCGCACCTTGCAAGAACGCTTGATTTTTCCTTCGCGCACGATTGCTCCGGCGATTGTGCCCACCTTGGAGATGTGGTAGGTCTGCAATACTTCGGCAGTACCGAGCACCTCTTCCTTAAGCTCGGGTGCAAGCATTCCGGCCATTGCGTCCTTGACCTCCTCGATGGCTTGATAGATAACCGAATAGAGTCGTATTTCAACGCCTTCACGCTCGGCGGCACGACGGGCGGCCTGTGAGGGACGCACCTGGAAGCCGATGATGATAGCGTCGGATGCCGCAGCAAGAGTGACATCGCTTTCCGAAATCTCGCCCACAGCCTTGTGAAGCACGTTGATCTGTACCTCTTCGGTCGAAAGCTTGATGAGTGAATCGGACAGGGCCTCAATCGAACCGTCGACATCGCCCTTGACGATGATGTTGAGCTCGTGGAAGTTGCCTATGGCGCGACGACGGCCAATCTCCTCGAGGGTTGTACGCTTGTTGGTGCGTAGTCCGAGTTCGCGCTGAAGCTGTTCGCGCTTGTTGGCTATTTCGCGGGCTTCCTGCTCGGTGGCCATTACATTGAATGTGTCGCCTGCGGTGGGTGCTCCGTTAAGACCGAGTACAAGTGCGGGAACTGCCGGACCGGCCTCCTTTATGCGCTGGTTACGCTCGTTGAACATAGCTTTCACCTTTCCGAAGTGAGTTCCGGCAAGGATTATGTCGCCAACGTGGAGAGTTCCGTTCTGGACAAGCACTGTGGCTACGTAACCGCGACCCTTGTCGAGCGACGACTCGATGATTGAGCCTGTTGCGGGACGGTCGGGATTGGCTTTAAGGTCGAGCATTTCGGCTTCAAGGAGCACTTTCTCCATGAGTTCGTCGACTCCGAGGCCCTTCTTGGCCGAGATGTCCTGCGACTGGTATTTTCCGCCCCAATCCTCAACGAGGTAGTTCATGGCTGCGAGCTCCTCCTTGATCTTGTCGGGATTGGCGGTGGGCTTATCAATCTTGTTGATGGCAAATACTATAGGCACGCCTGCTGCCGATGCGTGGTTGATGGCCTCAACGGTCTGGGGCATCACGTTGTCGTCGGCTGCGACGATGATAATACACAAGTCGGTGACCTTGGCTCCGCGGGCACGCATGGCGGTAAACGCTTCGTGACCGGGTGTGTCAAGGAATGTAACGCGTCGGCCGTCGCCGAGCTTGACATTGTAGGCTCCGATGTGCTGGGTTATACCTCCGGCCTCGCCTGCAATCACGTTGGCGTTGCGGATGTAGTCGAGCAGCGAGGTCTTACCGTGGTCCACGTGTCCCATTACGGTGACAATCGGCGGACGGGTGGTAAGGTTGTCCTCATCATCCTCTTCCTGATGTATGGCTTCAACCACTTCGGCTGAAACGTATTCGGTCTTGTAGCCAAACTCCTCGGCCACAATGTTTATGGTTTCGGCATCAAGGCGCTGGTTTATCGACACCATTACGCCGAGATTCATGCACGTTGCGATTACGTTGTTGATGGGTACATCCATCATTACAGCGAGGTCGTTGGCTGTAACAAATTCAGTGAGCTTCAGCACCTTGCTCTCAGCTGCTTCCATTTCGGCAGCTTCGCGCTCGCGTGACTGGAAGGCCTCGCGTTTTTCCTTACGCCACTTCGCGCCTTTCTTCTGGCCTTTGTCCTTGTTGGTGAGGCGTGCAAGCACTTCTTTTACCTGCTTCTGAACATCCTCCTCATTGGCTTCGGCGTGGATGGGTCGCTTGTTGCGCTCCTTGGATTTGGGCGCTCTTTCGCGTTCGCATTCACGGTCGCGTTCGCGATCTCTGTCGCGCTCACGGTTGCGTTCGTGGCGAGAACCTCCCCCTTGTCCTTTTTCCGAATCACCGCCACGCTGTGAGGGCTGCTGGTTGGATGTCTTTTCGATGTCGACCTTCTCCTTGCCGATGCGACGACGCTTTTTGCGGTCGCCCGACTGCTGTGCACCTGCACCACCCTGGGCGTTCTGGGCTGCACGATCCTTGGCTATACGCTCGTTGCGACGCTCTTCCTTGCTCTTTTTCTTGGGACGAGTCTGCTGGTTGATGGCCGACAAGTCGATTTTTCCGATTACGTTGAGCTGAGGACCTGAAACGGTGCGCTCCATTGTGAACACATCGTCGGAGGCTGCGGGCTCATCCTGAACCGGCTCCTTCTGGGGCTGAGGCTTGGGCTCTTCTTTGGGCGCGGGAGCTTCGGCTTTTTTCATCTCGGGCTTGGGAGCTTCGGGCTTTACCTCGGCACGAGGCTCCTGAACGGGCTTTGCAGCGGGTTCGGGCTTTTCGGGCTTGGGCTCGGCTTTAGGTTGGGGCTTGGGCTCGGGCTTCGGTTCAACCTTGGGCTCGGGTTTGGGCGTTTCTACAGCCTTAGGCTCGGGCTTGATTACCTCGGGTTGGGGCTGAGGCTTGGGCTCAGGTTTAGGTTCAGCCTTGGGTTCGGGCTTGGGAGTTTCTACAGCCTTGGGCTCGGGCTCCGATTTCTTTACGGGCTTACCGTGAGCGTCAAGGTCGATGTGTCCCACTACCTTGGGCTTGATTGTGGTTGTGGGGATTTTTATCTCCTTAGCCTCGGGCTCGGCTTTGGGTTCGGGTTTTACCGCTCTCTCTTTCTGGCGGTCGGACGAGAGCTTCTCCGACTTGCTCTTTTGAGCTTTATCGCTGCTGTAAGCCGCTACCAACAGGTTGTAAGCATCCTCATCGATACGTGAATTGGGATTCATGTCGATGTTGATGCCCTTGGATTGAAGAAATTCAATTACTGTGGGAAGGGCAATGTTTAAATCTTTTGCTACTTTGCTTATCTTTATTCTCGCCATATATGTGAAAAGGGGGTTGTCGAAATTTAGTCTTCAAATTCAGCCTTGAGGATGGAAATCACCTGATCAACGGTGTCCTCTTCAAGGTCGGCCTTCTCGATGAGAAGGTCACGCGGCATTGCAAGCACGTTTTTGGCGGTGATGCATCCGATGTTCTTGAGTGCGTCGATGACCCATCCGTCGATTTCGTCCTTGAACTCGTCGAGATAGATGTCGTCGTTGAACTCCTCGCCGGTGTCGCGATATACATCGATTACGTAGCCGGTGAGTTTTGAAGCGAGCTTGATGTTAAGGGCGCCCTTACCGATTGCAAGAGGCACTTCCTCGGGACGGAGGAACACTTCGGCGCGTTTCTCCTCAGTGTTGAGCCTGATCGACGATATCTTGGCGGGGCTGAGAGCTCGCTGGATGAATAGTTCGGGATTGGATGTATAGTTGATTACATCGATGTTTTCGTTGCGCAATTCACGCACGATGCCGTGGATGCGTGAGCCCTTGACGCCTACGCATGCTCCTACGGGGTCGATGCGGTCGTCGTAGCTCTCTACGGCTATCTTGGCGCGTTCGCCGGGGATGCGTGCCACGGCGCGTATGTTGATGAGGCCGTCGTGTATTTCGGGAACCTCAAGCTCAAAGAGGCGGCGCAGGAATTCGTCGGATGTGCGCGATACGGTGATGCGGATGTTGTTGTTCTTGTTGTCGACGCGAAGGATGACGGCGCGCACTGTTTCGCCTTTGCGGAAGAAGTCGCCGGGAATGGCTTCGCTCTTGGGAAGAAGAAGCTCGTTTTCCTCTGAGTCGATGAGGAGGGTTTCTTTGCTCCAGGTCTGATAAACTTCGCCTGACACGAGGTCGCCTTCGCGTCCCTTGAACTGCGAGTAGATGGCCTCTTTCTGCAAGTCGAGAATCTTGGACTGAAGAGTCTGGCGAAGGTTCAGGATTGCGCGGCGGCCGAACTTCTCGAATATGATCTCGCGGGTGTGCTCTTCGCCAATCTCCACTTCGGGGTTCTGGTCGGCGCGTGCATCGCTGAGCGAGATTTGGGTATAGGGATTCGTCACCTCTCCGTCGGGAACGACTTCGAGGTTCTGGAATATCTGTACATCGCCCTTGTCGGGGTTCATGATTACATCGAGGTTTTCATCGGTGCCAAACATCTTGGCCAACACATTGCGAAATGACTCCTCAAGCACGGAGATCATCGTTGTCTTGTCGATATGCTTAAGCTCCTTAAATTCGGCAAATCGTTCCACCATGTTGGTGGTTTCCTCTTTCTTAGCCATAGGGGTAATCTTATTTGAATTGTATTAAATATTTCACGTATTTGTTATCGGTAAATTTCATTTTCAAGGGCTCGTTCACGATGACGGGGCGTTTTTGTCCGGGCTCCTTGACCTTGCGGGGTACCTCGATGGTGAAGTCGTCGTCGCCCACCTCGGTGAGCACGCCTTTGAGCTTGCGGCCGTCGCCGGTGAGCACTTCCACCTCGTTGCCGATGTTTTTTACATATTGGCGGCGTATCTTGAACGGTGAGGTCAGTCCTGCCGAACCCACCTCAAGCTCGTAGTCCTCGACATCGCGGTCAAATGTTTCCTCGATGCGGCGGGTAAGATCGGCGCAGGTGTCGATGTCGACTGCCGTGTCGCTGTCAAGCTCCACGATTATTGAGTTGTCGGGCTTCACCTGTACCTCTACGAGAAATACATCGGTATCGGCTATCGCCTCTTGGATGGTGTCGATAAGTAATTGCTTGTCTATCATCGTGAGATTGTTGAGTGAGAATTACATAAACAATCAGAGGGGACTGTCGCCCCCTCTGGTTGTCGAATCTATTTGCAAAGATACGATTTATTTATACGATATGCAACTATACGGTTTTTGAGGAGTGTCGCATTGTCGAGTTATGTCGAAATTTTAATAAATATTAACTATTGTCGAGGGCCTTGGCTGTCGCATTACGCTCTCTTGCGGTTGAGTTGGCGGCGTGTGAATATCGAGGTGACGGTCGATGTGAGCCATCCGATGAGGGCCACGAGGGCGAGCACTGCAAGCAGGTCGATCCACTCGACGCGCACGGGATAGGTGTCGATCGACATTGCGTCATGATTGCCTCCGAGCTTGATGAATCCTCCCCACTGTTGTGCAAGACTGAGGATGACTCCGGCGATGATGCCTATGACTCCTCCAAGGAGCGATATGAGCCATCCTTCGAGCAGGAATATTCGGGCTATGGTGTTGCGTGACGCTCCGAGGGAATAGAGGGTGCGTATGTTGTCGTCCTTCTCGATGACGAGCATCGACAGTGTTGATATGACATTGAACGATGCTATGATGAGAATGAATGCGAGCAGCAGGAATGTTATCCACTTTTCGATGGCTATCATCCTGAACGACTCCTCTTGCTGAGCCATGCGGTTTTTCACCTTGAAGTCGGGGCCTAATGCTTCGCGTAGCCGCGATGCGGTCGACTCGATGTTGTCGTCGGATTTGATTTCAAGAGCTGTGGCTTCGGTGGTGTAGTCGAGAAGCTTTCGCGTGACATCGATTGGCACGAGTATGAGGTCGGTGTCATATTCGGGTTGCTCGACCTGAAACACTCCGCCCACAAGCAGCGAGTCGGCGCGGAACGAGCTTGCCGGATTGGCGGGATTTATCCTTCCAGTGCGCTTGGGTGCGTAGAGCATCAGCTGCTGTTCAAATCCGGGATGTGCCTCCAGGCTTATGGCGGCACCTACGCTCAGTGTGGCGAAATCGCCGAGGTCGTCCTCGGTAAGCAGGAAGTCGCCGTCGTCCTTCACTATGTCACGTATGCCGGTCAGTATGTCGTAGTCTGATGTGACGCCTTTAAGAGTCACGGGCATCTGGTGAGGCCCGTAGATGGCAAGCGCCCGCTCCTCGATTGTGGGAGCTGCCGTCATGACGCCCTCGACATTGGCTACGACGGAACACAGCGAGTCGGCGTTGGCAATCGCCTTTCCCCGCACGGGCTCTATGCGCAGGTCGGGCGACAGCTGTGATATCTTATCTGATGCGAGGTCGGTGAATCCGTTGAACACCGACAACACGCACACAATGGCCATAGATGCCAGAGCCACCCCGGTCACCGAAATGAGGGAGATGACATTGACTGCACTATGGGTTTTCTTGGAGAAAAGGTATCGTAAGGCGACTCGGAGTGTAAACATTTACTGCTCGGGCTGTTGTGTGGGCTTCTGGTCTTCCTTGTGGTCCTTTGCCAGGAGGTTGTCGATGTTTTCAAGATAGTCGAGCGAGTCGTCGAGGTGGAATGCAAGTTCGGGTGTCTTGCGCAACTGGTAGCGCACCTTCTGTGCCAGCTCGTAGCGTATTGTCTTCGCGCTGCGGTTGATGCTTTCGAGCATTTCGGCGGCTTTGTCCGACGGGAACACCGACAGGTAAGCTCGAGCTATGCTTAAGTCGGGCGACACGCGCACTGCGCTCACCGACACGATGACGCCGTGGGTTTTGGCTGTCTGCTGACGGAATATTTCACTCATCTCCTTCTGAAGGAGTCGTGCTATTTTTGCTTGACGGGTTGATTCCATGATTATATACTGTTTTTGGTTGAACTTCTTATAATGAATAACGCTCGTGGTTGCTGCAATGTTAACTGTCGGCAGGCTTCTTGTAGATTATCGTCAAGCCGTCGCGCAACGGCAGCATCACCTTCTCGACGCGGTTGTCGGCGGCTACAAAGTCATTGAACGAGAGGATGCCTACGGTCTGTGCGTCATGTGCGCTTTCGTCGGCCACCTTGCCATACCATAACGTGTTGTCGGCGATTATGAATCCGCCGTCGTTGACATGTGGCAGCACGAGGTTGTAGTAGTCGAGATAGTTGCGCTTGTTGGCGTCGATGAACACAAGATCCCACTTGCCTCCGAGCGACGGCACTATCTTTTCGGCATCGCCTATGTGCAGGTGTATCTGACCGGCTTGAGGCGATTCGTCAAATCGTTGGCGTATGAAATCCTCGAGCTCGTCGTTTATCTCCACCGTGTGCAGTTCGGCGCCTTCCGGCATCCCTTCGGCGAAGCATAGCGCCGAGTAGCCGGTGAATGTGCCCAGCTCAAGCAAGCGCTTCGGCTTTATCATGCGTGTGAGCATCTTTAGGAGTCTTCCCTGAAGATGCCCCGAACACATGTTGGCGTAGAGGCACATCACGTGTGTGTCGCGGTTGAGCTTCTGCAGGTGCGCTGGTTCCTGGTCGATGTGCGACAATATGTATTCGTCGACTGTCAATTGCATGTGTTGGCTTCTTCAAGATTGGGTAGTTCAAATGACGAGTAGTTCTCGATTATTTTCCCTACGCGGTTGATTTCAAGGAACGATGTGCCGTGACCTTCGCCGAATGATCCTCCGAGATAGGCTATGCCGTCCTCGCGGGTGAGCAAGCCGGCTTCAATCAGGTGCTCAAGCCCGGTTATTAGGTATCGGCGCGATGATTCGGCGCGATGCTGGTACATGGCTATTACTCCATAGGATAGGGCGAGTAATCTTACCACATGCTCGTGATGGCATATTGCGAGGGTGGGGTAGCTGCCGCGGTAGGATGATATGTAGCGTGCCGTGCGCCCGGTGTAGCTGTCGGTTATTATGGCTTTGGTGCCGAGTGTTTCCGATGAGGCTACCGCCTGTCGCGAAAGAAACGATGTGACATCGGCTTCGACTGTCGGGGTGATGCGTGTGTTGGCAAGCGATTTTTCCACTTCGTAGGCTACTCTCGACATTGTGGCTATCGCCTCTACGGGATATTTGCCATAGGCCGTTTCGCCGCTGAGCATGAGGGCGTCGGTGTGCTGGTTTACTGCATTGGCAATGTCGCTCACTTCGGCGCGTGTCGGGCGCGGACTGTTTATCATCGAGTGAAGCATTTGCGTGGCCACTATCACCGGCTTGTGTTTGAGGATGCACTTGTTGATGAGCGAGCTCTGTATGCCCGGAATGCGTTCGGCCGGGACTTCGATTCCGAGGTCGCCGCGGGCTATCATGATGCCATAGGAGGCGTCGAGTATCTCGTCGAAGTTGTCGATGCCCTCCTGGTTCTCTATTTTGGCGATTATCTTGATGCTGCTGTTGCGTGAGTCAAGTATCTCCTGAATGTCGCGTATGTCCTGTGCGCTGCGCACAAATGAGTGTGCGATGAAGTCGAGTCCGAGGTCTATGGCATATCCTATGTTGGTGCGGTCGCGCTCGGTGAGCGACGGCAGGTTTATGCTTGCTCCCGGTATGTTGACGCTCTTGCGCGAACCGAGTTCGCCTCCGTTCTGCGCTGTTGCGTATATTTGGTATCCGTCGATGCTGTCGATGAGGAAGTCCAGCTCGCCGTCGTCGATTAGCAGGTGCATTCCGGAGCGGATATCGTTGGCGATGTTGGAGTAGGAGAGGTATATGGTGTCATTGTCGGTGGTGCCGTTGGGGTCGCCGATGAATGTCACTTTGTTGCCGGCCGAGAACGACAGCGTAAGGTCGTCCTTGTTGGTCGTAGTGCGTATCTCAGGCCCTTTCGTGTCCATGAGTATGGCTATCGAAGGCGACACTGCGCGAACATTGTCGACTATGCGGCGGAAGCCTTCAAGCTGGAGGTGTGCCGAATTCATTCTCACGACATTGAGGCCGTTGTCGTAGAGCGACTGAATGAACGGTATGTCGCATCGACGGTCCGATATGGTGGCTACTATTTTTGTAAATTTGTTCATTGTAGAGTGAATTATAGGATTTTGAAAAAATATGCGTGACACAGCTTCGGCATTATTGCCGGCTGTTTAAGAGGTGTTCCAACGCAAGTCGGTAGCTGTCGAGCCCGAAGCCTGCTATGACTCCTCGGCACACTCCCGATATCATCGAGTGGTGACGCACTTCCTCTCGCGCGTGTACATTACTTATATGTACCTCTATCACCGGCGCATTAATGGCTGATATGGCATCGGCTATGGCGAGCGAGGTGTGGGTGTAGGCTCCGGCATTGAGCACCACGCCGTCGGTTGCTCCGAACCCCACTTCGTGGAGCTTGTCTATGATGTCGCCCTCGTGGTTGCTCTGGAAGTAGGCTATGTCGACTTGCGGGTATAACTTGCGCAACTCCTCCAGGTAGGAGTCAAATCCTCTTGAGCCGTAGATTCCCGGTTCTCTGACTCCGAGCAGGTTCAGGTTTGGGCCGTTGATGATGGTTATGTTCATGTCAAATCTGTTTGTTCATTGAACGTTTATTCATGCAAAGTTACTAATTATCGGTGAATTTTCATCAAAATCACCGTTAGCTATACATTAATATATTATTATGTAACGATATTATCTGCATGGAGGTTGCTTTTTGCATGGTAAAGTTGGCGCGATTGCGTGAAATGTTATATATTTGTAATATGTTTTCATGTCTGATTTTAATTGAAAATACATAATCATTATCATGCGTCGACTAATATTCATATCCTTTTTGGCACTGATTGTGGCATTAAATGCCGTGGCCGGTAAGCGTGACGCTTCGTCTGATTCCGATAAGCAATATCTTATCGTGGGTGTCGCCTTCTATAACTTGGAGAATCTATTTGACACGATAAATGCCAACGGCAAGTATGACCTTGAGTTTTCGCCTCAAGGTGCCCGTAAGTGGGATAGCGACAAATATTGGAAAAAAGTCAACAACCTTGCGCGAGCCATATCGGCCATGGCTACACCCGAAACTCCGCTCGGGCCTGCCATAATAGGCATCAGTGAGGTCGAGAACCGCAGCGTGGTTGAGGACCTTGTCAAGGCTGTCGACAATCGTCTTGCCGAGGAGGGCCGCGACCCGTGGGGATTGCAGATTGTACATCATGAGTCGCCCGACCTTCGCGGTATCGATGTGGCGTTGCTTTACAATCCGCTCTATTTTGCCGTGGAGAATGTTACGGCTCACACTCTCGTGATTCCCGATAACCCCGATTTTCGTACTCGCGACCAGCTGTGCGTTACCGGTTCGTTGCTTGACAAGCCCATGAGCTTTATTGTCAACCACTGGCCTTCGCGCCTTGGCGGACAGGATGAGTCGAGCTACCTGCGTGAGGCTGCCGGCGAGCTGTCGAAGCATATCGCCGATTCGCTTTGGACCGTAAACCCCGATCAGGGTGTAATCGTGATGGGCGACTTGAACGATGATCCGTTCGACAAGTCGTGTGCCAAGTCGCTCGGTGCGGTGCGTGACATGAAGAAGGCCAAGCCCCACGGATTCTATAATCCCTTCTGGAGAGTCATCGACCATGGTGTCGGCACATTGTCCTATCGCGGCAAGTGGAACCTGTTTGATCAGATTATCCTCTCGGGAAATCTTGTCGACGGCGAGGATGTGGGGCTGCAGTATTGGAAATGCACTGTGTTTAACAAGCGATTCCTGCGCACGCCTTCGGGTCAATATAAGGACACTCCGTTGCGTACTTATTCACGCGGAGAGTTCCTGAATGGCTATTCCGACCATTTCCCTACCGAGATTTTTCTGCTCCGCGAGGTGACCGAATGAAAATATAATTAGTCTGTCGATTTTTTTGCGACACAAATATTTAGAAAAGATGACCCTGCTTTCAATGTGTGGTCATCTTTTTTTTGTGTTTTGCGGGTGTTGATTCACAGGTGGTTGTGAATTTGTTTGGGATTTCGGCTAAAAAAGTGGCGAAAAAATTTGGTGGTTACGGGTAAAGGGTGTAACTTTGCACTCGCTTTTGAGAAAGCGGTCATCCGGCGGAGGCCGGGACGCTCCGGAAGGGCGGCAACAAAATTTTGAATAAAAAGTTTGCGGGAATGAAAAAAACGTTGTAACTTTGCAACGCTTTTCCCGGAAAGCCCGAGAGAGCGAGGACATTGAAATTATTACAATAGACAAGAAGTAGTACAAGAGAAGGGTCATGTTAAACATGATTGCCACTCTGTCAATTCTGCGATAGCACAACACTCCGGCCAGGGGGTCGAGATGGAAAGCGTTTCCGTCAAGACACAGAAAAAATAAAAAAAAGATACAAACAACGAAGAGTTTGATCCTGGCTCAGGATGAACGCTAGCGACAGGCCTAACACATGCAAGTCGAGGGGCATCGGGGCGAGGAGCAATCCTTGCCGCCGGCGACCGGCGCACGGGTGAGTAACGCGTATGCGACCTGCCCGTTGCAGGGGGATAATCGGGAGAAATCCCGTCTAATACCGCGTAATGCCGCGGGGCTGCATGGCCCTGCGGCCAAAGGAAGCGATTCCGGCAACGGATGGGCATGCGTGACATTAGCTAGTTGGCGGGGCAACGGCCCACCAAGGCGACGATGTCTAGGGGTTCTGAGAGGAAGGTCCCCCACACTGGTACTGAGACACGGACCAGACTCCTACGGGAGGCAGCAGTGAGGAATATTGGTCAATGGGCGCGAGCCTGAACCAGCCAAGTCGCGTGAGGGATGACGGCCCTACGGGTTGTAAACCTCTTTTGTCGGGGAGCAAATTCCGCCACGCGTGGCGGGGTCGAGAGTACCCGAAGAAAAAGCATCGGCTAACTCCGTGCCAGCAGCCGCGGTAATACGGAGGATGCGAGCGTTATCCGGATTTATTGGGTTTAAAGGGTGCGTAGGCGGACTGTCAAGTCAGCGGTAAAATACGGGGGCTCAACCTCCGCCCGCCGTTGAAACTGACGGTCTTGAGTGGGCGAGAAGTATGCGGAATGCGTGGTGTAGCGGTGAAATGCATAGATATCACGCAGAACTCCGATTGCGAAGGCAGCATACCGGCGCCCAACTGACGCTGAAGCACGAAAGCGTGGGTATCGAACAGGATTAGATACCCTGGTAGTCCACGCAGTAAACGATGAATACTAGCTGTCCGGGGCGAATGAGCCCTGGGTGGCACAGCGAAAGCGTTAAGTATTCCACCTGGGGAGTACGCCGGCAACGGTGAAACTCAAAGGAATTGACGGGGGCCCGCACAAGCGGAGGAACATGTGGTTTAATTCGATGATACGCGAGGAACCTTACCCGGGCTCAAACGACACAGGAACGGTCCTGAAAGGGGTCGGCTCTACGGAGCCTGTGTCGAGGTGCTGCATGGTTGTCGTCAGCTCGTGCCGTGAGGTGTCGGCTTAAGTGCCATAACGAGCGCAACCCCCATCGACAGTTGCTAACAGGTTAGGCTGAGGACTCTGTCGAGACTGCCGGCGCAAGCTGCGAGGAAGGCGGGGATGACGTCAAATCAGCACGGCCCTTACGTCCGGGGCGACACACGTGTTACAATGGCAGGTACAGCGGGAAGCCACCTGGCGACAGGGAGCGGAACCCGAAAGCCTGTCTCAGTTCGGATTGGAGTCTGCAACCCGACTCCATGAAGCTGGATTCGCTAGTAATCGCGCATCAGCCACGGCGCGGTGAATACGTTCCCGGGCCTTGTACACACCGCCCGTCAAGCCATGGAAGCCGGGGGTGCCTGAAGTGCGCTGCCGCAAGGAGCGCCCTAGGGTAAAACCGGTGACTGGGGCTAAGTCGTAACAAGGTAGCCGTACCGGAAGGTGCGGCTGGAACACCTCCTTTCTGGAGCGGAGCGCGAGCTCGGTTCCCCTGGAGAAAACGGAGGCTAACGCACGACCGAGTGGACAATCCCTTCGGTACTGCTTCGTCTATTGTTTTATATAACGCATTATCCTCCTTGACGGAGGTTGAAGTGCAGTCCCTTAGCTCAGTTGGTTAGAGCGCTACACTGATAATGTAGAGGTCGGCAGTTCAACTCTGCCAGGGACTACGATAAAGGAAGAGGACATTGACATGCTGGAAGCGATTCTGAGTAATCAGAATCAAGATACGAGTGAAACAAATGACGAAATCAAAGCATTAGGTATGCATATACGATGCGACAGATTGAGTAGGCGAAAAAAATAAACTCTAAGGAAAGGAGACAAGGGCACATGAAGGATGCCTTGGCTCTCGGAGGCGAAGAAGGACGTGATAAGCTGCGATAAGCCGCGGGGAGGGGCAAATACCCATTGATCCGCGGATTTCCGAATGGGGCAACCCGCCGGAAGCGATTCCGGCACCCGGCTTCTGGCCGGGGGCGAACCCGGGGAACTGAAACATCTCAATACCCGGAGGAAGAGAAAATAACAATGATTCCGCAAGTAGTGGCGAGCGAACGCGGAGGAGCCCAAACCCGGGCCGTAGAGGCGGCACCGGGGGTTGTAGGACCGCCCGTCAAGGACGCGCGAACGCTAGGGGGACCGGCTGGAAAGCCGGGCCGGAGAGGGTGACAGCCCCGTACCCGAAAGCGTGAACGCGACAAGGGCGGCACCTGAGTAGCGCGGGACACGAGAAATCCTGCGTGAATCCGCGAGGACCATCTCGCAAGGCTAAACACTACCGAGAGACCGATAGCGAACCAGTACCGTGAGGGAAAGGTGAAAAGAACCTCGAACAGAGGAGTGAAACAGACCCTGAAATCATGTGCCTACAAGCGGTCGGAGCCACGTAATGTGGTGACGGCGTGCCTTTTGCATAATGAACCTACGAGTCACCATCGCCGGCGAGGCTAAGTGCGAGGACGCACGGAGCCGAAGCGAAAGCGAGTCTTAACAGGGCGCTGAGTCGGCGGAGGTGGACGCGAAACCAAGTGATCTACCCTCGGGCAGGTTGAAGGATGGGTAACACCATCTGGAGGACCGAACCGGTAAGCGTTGAAAAGCTTTCGGATGACCTGAGGGTAGGAGTGAAAGGCCAATCAAACTTGGAGATAGCTCGTACTCCCCGAAATGCATTTAGGTGCAGCCTCGGGACATGTACCGCGGAGGTAGAGCGACTGATAGGATGCGAGGGCTTCACCGCCTATCAAGTCCTGACAAACTCCGAATGCCGCGGCACGAATCCCGGGAGTGAGGGCGCGGGTGCTAAGGTCCGCGTCCGAGAGAGGAACAACTCAGACCACCGGCCAAGGCCCCCAAATGCGGGCTAAGTTGAAGACCATAACGAGGTGGGATTGCCTTGACAGCTAGGATGTTGGCTTGGAAGCAGCCATTCATTTAAAGAGTGCGTAACAGCTCACTAGTCGAGTGATCCCGCGTGGATAATAATCGGGCATAAGCCCGCTGCCGAAGCCGTGGAATGTCGCTTAGAGCGGCATTGGTAGGGGAGCATTCCGTAGGCCCTTGAAGGTGCGTCGCAAGGCGTGCTGGAGGCATCGGAAAAGCAAATGTAGGTATAAGTAACGACAAGGGAGGCGAGAAACCTCCCCGCCGAAAGACCAAGGGTTCCTGAACAACGCTAATCGGTTCAGGCACAGTCGGGACCTAAGGGGCAGCCGAACGGCGGACCCGATGGACAGCCGGTCAACATTCCGGCACCCCGGCGCGGAGCGATGCGGCGACGGAGAAGTGACACACCCGCGCACTGACGGAATAGTGCGTTGAACCGCGTAGCTATAGGCGGCGTAGTAAAGTACGCGCCGCCTGGTGAAACGGGATAGTACCGCGAGCCCCCGGGCAAGCGGATAGCGGTGGTAACCATGCTCCCGAGAAAACCCGCTAAGCAATCCGTGACGGGCCCGTACCGCAAACCGACACAGGTGGTCGGGTAGAACATACTTAGGCGCTCGAGTGAATCATGGTTAAGGAACTAGGCAAATTGACCCCGTAACTTCGGGATAAGGGGTCCCCTCCCCCGGGAGGGGCGCAGAGAATAGGTCCAGGCAACTGTTTAACAAAAACACAGGGCCATGCAAAGTTTAAAGACGAAGAATATGGCCTGACACCTGCCCGGTGCCGGAAGGTTAAGAGGAGACGTCATCGCAAGAGAAGCGTTGAATTGAAGCCCCGGTAAACGGCGGCCGTAACTATAACGGTCCTAAGGTAGCGAAATTCCTTGTCGGGTAAGTTCCGACCTGCACGAATGGTGTAATGATCCGGACACTGTCTCAACCATGAGCTCGGTGAAATTGTAGTATCGGTGAAGATGCCGATTACCCGCAGCGGGACGAAAAGACCCCGTGAACCTTTACTGCAGCTTAGCACTGTGACCGGGTGTGCGATGTGTAGGATAGTCAGGAGGCAGCGAAGCAGGGACGCCAGTCCCTGTGGAGCCGACGTTGAAATACTGACCTTCGCACATTTGGTCTCTAACTCGGCAATCGAGGACACTGCTTGGTGGGTAGTTTGACTGGGGTGGTCGCCTCCAAAAGAGTAACGGAGGCTTCTAAAGGTACCCTCAGGCCGATTGGTAACCGGCCGCAGAGTGTAATGGCACAAGGGTGCTTGACTGGGAGACTCACAAGTCGCACAGGTAGGAAACTAGAGCATAGTGATCCGGTGGTTCCGCATGGAAGGGCCATCGCTCAAAGGATAAAAGGTACTCCGGGGATAACAGGCTGATCCCTCCCAAGAGCTCATATCGACGGAGTGGTTTGGCACCTCGATGTCGGCTCGTCACATCCCGGGGCTGGAGAAGGTCCCAAGGGTTAGGCTGTTCGCCTATTAAAGTGGCACGCGAGCTGGGTTCAGAACGTCGTGAGACAGTTCGGTCTCTATCTGCTGTGGGCGCAGGAAATTTGCGGGGCTCCGACACTAGTACGAGAGGACCGTGTTGGACAGACCTCCGGTTTACCGGTTGTACCGCCAGGTGCACCGCCGGGTATCCGCGTCTGGTCAGGATAAGTGCTGAAAGCATCTAAGCACGAAGCCCTCCCCAAGATAAGATTTCCACACAGGGCCGTCAAAGACGATGACGTAGATAGGTTGCAGGTGCAGGGGCGGCAACGTCCAGAGCCGAGCAATACTAATCGCCCGAACCCTTTCCGGGACGCAAGTCCCCCGTGCTCAATGCAAAGGTTCCGCAGGCCACGCCGCCTCGGGACGGTCGCAGTGCACAGTCCGAGGCTTCGATTGAGTCGACCTCGTATCAGCTTCCAGGAAGTCCGCTTCCTCCACCACACCGGTCGCCTTAGAGATGGCGACGACAGGAAAAAGAGAAAAACTAAGGTGGTGACAGCGCGGGGGTTCCACCTCTTCCCATTCCGAACAGAGAAGTTAAACCCCGCCACGCCGATGGTACTGCGAAAGTGGGAGAGTAGGTAACCGCCCCCTTCACAATCAGGCCGACTGCACATCGCAGCCGGCCTGATTCTTTTTATACCCATGCCTGTTTTTGGTTTTATTATTTGAACGCTACAACGTGATATGCTATATTTGCATAATTAATACGCTATAAGATATGACGCTTCCTGAAGGTTTTGTATGTGAATTTGAAGGGTTGGCCGAGGGCTTGCTGATGGAGCCGTCGGTGAGTGTGCGCTGCAATACGGGCAAGGGTGTTTCGCCATTGTGTGATGCTTCACTTGTGCCGTGGTGCGGTTCGGGATTTTATCTGGACCAACGCCCCGCATTTACTTTTGATCCTGCGATGCATCAGGGATTGTACTACGTTCAGGATGCCTCGTCGATGATACATTCGCATATCGTAAACCGTATTGCCGCAAATCGCAGTCATCTGACGCTCCTTGATGCGTGTGCGGCTCCCGGTGGAAAGACCACGGCTGCCATTGATTCTTTGCCTCACGACGCGTTTGTCGTCGCTAATGAATATGTGCCCGCCCGAGCCGAGATATTGCGGGAGAACTTGATTAAATGGGGTTTTCCGCACACTCTTGTAAGTCGCGGCGACACGGCACGCTTTTCCAAATTGAAATCGGTGTTTGACATTGTCATGGCCGATGTTCCCTGTTCGGGTGAAGGTATGTTCCGCAAGGAGCCCGAAGCGGTGAAGCAATGGTCGCCTGCGCTTGTCGAAGAATGTGCCGTGCGTCAGCGTGAGATTGTCGACAATATATGGCCCTCATTGCGCGAAGGCGGTTATTTCATTTACTCCACATGCACTTTCAATGCTCGGGAAAATGAGGATGTGGTGCGTTATATTCTCGACAACTACGATTGTGAGGTTGTCGACATGGATTTTCCTGCCGAGTGGAATGTGATTGAACGTGACGGTTGTTATCATTTCATACCGGGACGCGTAAGAGGCGAGGGATTATGTGTTGCAGTGCTGCGCAAGGGCGGAAATCCCGGCGGTCGCAGTGAGAAGCCAGTGAAAGCTGAAAAGCGCTCCAAGGCCGCTGTCGATGTGAGCCGGTGCCGTGAATGGATTACCAATCCTGACGACTATAACCTTATTGTCGAGAACGACAGGGTGATTGCATTGCCTGCTGACCGTGTCGCACTTGTAAAGAAGCTTTCCGATACCCTTGATGTGCTCTATAAGGGAGTGGAGGTGGCCGTGATCAAGGGGCGTGACCTTGTCCCCTCCCACGCCTTGGCTATGTCACAGCTGCTGCGTAGTGATGCTTTCCCCACGGTGGAGATTGACTATCCTGCGGCAATGAGCTATCTAAGGCGCGAAACAATAACATTGGAGGATGCGCCGTCGGGCTACATCCTCCTTCTATACGATGGCGCTCCGCTTGGATTTGTGAAAAATTTGGGAAAGCGCGCCAATAATCTATATCCTCAAAACTGGCGTATATTGTCGGGACACATTCCCGAATCGGCCCCGACAGTCGTTACCAGCGGGTCTGGCCGTCGCCTGTGATTATGTATTTATAGGTCGTTATCTCGGGAATTCCCATAGGGCCGCGTGCATGCAGCTTCTGGGTCGAAATACCTATTTCGGCTCCGAATCCGAATTGCCCTCCGTCAGTGAATGAGGTGGAAACATTGGCATATACACACGCTGCGTCAACCTCCTTTAAGAATCGGTCGACTGCCGCTTTGTCTTCGGATACTATGCACTCGCTGTGGCGCGATGTGTGCTCGTTAATGAAATTTATTGCCTCGTCAATTCCCTCCACCGTGGCTATCGACATTTTATAGTCGAGCCATTCACGACCGAAATCGCTTTCGGTTGCATGACATAGGTGAGGATATTTGCCATAGAGAACGGCGTAGGCTTCATCGTCGGCATATATCGTAACGTTCTTTGTCGCGAGTTGGCTGCATATCTCCACAAGAGCATCGAGTCGCGAGCGGTCGATGACGAGGGTGTCAAGTGCGTTGCACACGCTGACGCGTCTTGTCTTTGCGTTGAACACGATGTCACGCCCTTTCTTTATGTCACCCGACTCGTGGAAATAGGTGTGACATACTCCTGCTCCCGTTTCGATGACAGGAACACGTGCCGTGTCACGCACATATTCGATAAGCTTCTTCGATCCGCGCGGAATTACAAGGTCTACATAACCTACGGCATTAAGCATCTCGGTAGTCGCTTCATGTGACGGAGGCATCAGTGTCACCGTAGCTTCGTCCCATCCCTGTTGAATGAGCGTGTCACGCACCAGTGTCACGATACATTCATTGGTATTGTAAGCCTCGCTTCCACCTTTCAGCAGACATGCGCTTCCTGCCTTCATGCATAGCGAGAAGATATCCAGCGTGACATTGGGTCGAGCCTCATACACCACGCCGATTACTCCAAAGGGCACACTCACCTTGTCAATTTTCATCCCGTTGGGACGCACCGTCGACGACAGCACTCGGCCGAGAGGCGACGGCAACGATGCTACCGTCCTCATGTCGGATGTTATGTCGCTTATTCGCTCCGGTGTAAGCTGAAGGCGGTCACGCATAGGATTGTCCTCGGCCATTCGCGATAAGTCACGACTGTTGGCCTCCAGTATTTCCGCTGCGTTACGGTCAACAGCATCGGCTACATGACGCAGCAGCGATGAAATCTGTTCATCGCTGCGCAAAGCGAGGCTGCGTGCCGCATGGCGTGCAGCCTCGAAAATCGGTTTTTGTGATGTCATTTCGGTCATCTTCCTTTTAGTAGTTCACGCAACTCACCGTCAACTTTCTTGGCTTTCTTTACCACCTCCTTGTTGTCGATGAAATATACGCAGGTTGTAAACTGTGTCGCGCCATCCTTATTGGAGTCCTTGACATATTCGAGCATAACGATGTTGCCGTTCTTTGATCGCCACATCAGGTTGGATTCCATCGACTGAATCTTTATGGGATCGCCGTAGAGGTCGGTGAGATGTGTGCGGGCAGTGTTGAATGTCGTCTTGTCGTCGTTGGCTGTCGACTTCAGGAAGCCCACCTGATATAGTTTGTCGTTGAAGAAGTCGAGCACTCCGCCGTTCCATTCTATGCCGGCCCATTGTGCGGGTGAATAGTAGAACTTCTTCTCGTTTTCGTTGTCGCTATTGGTGTGCTTGCGCGGAACATCGCCGATTGCCTCGACGCAACGGTCAAACTTCCATCCGAATTTTATGCCGTTGACTCCGGTGAGCTTCTCGGCTGCATAAGTTGAAAACAGTGCGATTGCAACAGTGATGAGTGTGATAGATAAGCGTTTCATACGGTTGTAATATTATTTTTAGTTTAAGTGGGTTAATCGTCGATATACAGATAATCGCTGTGAATGAGCGGACGGCCTCCGCGACCACCCATGAGCTTGCGCGCGTCGTCTGACTTGTAGCTTGTGCGGCCCCATGCTATGACCTTTCCGTCGGCATCGACCACACGCACAATGTCGTCCTTTTCAAAGTCACCGTCGATGGCTGTGACACCTACCGGAAGAAGACTCGCACGTGTAGGCGCAAGCATCGCCTCGGCGGCTCCCTCGTTGACAGTGATGCTCCCTTTGGCAAATCCCTCGCTGTGGGCGATCCATTTCTTGACGCTTGATGTTGGAGTGGCTGCGGCGTGAAACAGGGTGTGCGGCACCGTGTTCTTTTTGTCCATCAGGTCGAGCAGAATGTCGTCGCGCTTACCGTTGGCGATGATAACGGCGATGCCCTCCGATGCCACTTTGCACGCTATGCGATATTTTGTGGCCATGCCTCCACGACCGGCCGACGACTTGCTCTTGGCTATGCAGCCCGATGCATCGGCAGCGTCATGAATGTCGGATATGAGCCTTGTGCCGGGGCTGAACGGGTCACCGTCATATACTCCGTCGATATTGCTCAGTATTATCAGCGCCTGCATCCCCATCATCGAGGCTATGAGCCCCGAAAGCTCGTCATTGTCGGTAAACATCAGCTCGGTCACCGACACTGTGTCGTTCTCGTTTACGATAGGAATGACATTGTTGGCGAGCATCACATCCATGCAATGCTTCTGATTGAGATAGTGGCGTCGTGTGGAGAAATTCTCCTTTGTGGTGAGAATCTGTCCGCACGCAATGCCGTGGTCGCGAAACAGCTCATAGTAACGGTTGATGAGCTTTGCCTGGCCCACCGCCGAATAGAGCTGCCGTGCCGACACCGAGTCGAGCGATTGTGAAAGTCGCAGTTCGCTTCGTCCCGACGCTACCGCACCCGAGGATATCAATATGATCTCCATGCCTCGGCGATGCAGTTCGGCAACCTGATCGACAATTGACGACATGCGCGTGATGTCGAGCGTACCGTCCTTTCTCGTCAGTACGTTGGAGCCTATCTTAACGGCGATGCGTCGGAGCGATTTCTGTGTCATACAATATCAACAACACTTATTTACCCGCTTTGTTGTCGCGAATGGCTACTCGGCGTATTTTTCCACTTATTGTCTTGGGTAGTTCCTCCACAAATTCCACTATGCGCGGATACTTGTAAGGTGCCGTCACATGCTTTACATGATCCTGTATCTCTTTTACGAGCTTCTCTTTTTCGTATTCCAGATAATCCTTCGCAAGCACGATTGTTGCCTTGACAACCTGACCGCGTATTTCGTCGGGGACACCGGTGATTGCACATTCCACTACAGCGGGGTGAGTCATGAGCGCACTTTCCACCTCAAACGGGCCGATGCGGTAGCCCGATGACTTTATCACATCGTCGGTACGGCCTACAAACCAGAAGTAGCCGTCCTCGTCGCGCCATGCAACATCGCCGGTGTGGTAGATGTCGTCGTGATATGCCTCGTGGGTGAGTTCGGGGTCGTGGAGATACTCCTTAAACAGGCCGAGCTGCTTCTTGCCGTGAGTGCGCACCACGATTTCGCCCTGCTCTCCATCTTCGACCGGACGGCCGTCGGGAGCTATAAGGTCGATGTCATATTGCGGGCCCTTCTTGCCCATCGAGCCGGGTTTCGGCTCAATCCAGGGGTAGGTGGCTATGGTGAGTGTGGTTTCGGTCTGTCCGAATCCCTCCATCAGCTTGATGCCTGTAAGCTTCAGCCACTCCTCGTAGACGCTCGGGTTGAGTGCCTCGCCGGCGATTGTGCAGTATTTGAGCGTCGACAGGTCAAATTTTGAGAGATCCTCGCGTATGAGGAAGCGGAACACTGTGGGAGGCGCACAGAATGAGGTGATGCCGTAGTTGTGTATCATGTGGAGCACATCGACCGGCTCAAATTTCTCAAAGTCATATACGAATACGTTGGCTCCGGCCAGCCACTGTCCGTAGAGCTTTCCCCACACTGCCTTTCCCCAGCCGGTGTCGGCGAGTGTCAGGTGCAGGCTCTTTTCATTCAGGTTGTGCCAGAAGCTTCCGGTGATTATGTGACCGAGGGGATAGGTGAAGTCGTGAGCCACCATTTTAGGCTCGCCTGTTGTGCCCGATGTGAAGTAGAGAAGCGATATGTCGTCGTTGATGTTGACCTGTTCGGGACGGACAAACGGCTTTGCCTCGTCGATTGACTTGTTGAAATCGTACCATCCTTCGGGTACTATCGGTCCGGTGGAGATGAGTGCCTTTACCGTAGGGCAGTCGGGCATGGCCTTCTGGATGTGATCCACGACTATTTTGTCGCCCGTGGCCACGATAGCCTTGATGCCGGCCATTTTGCAGCGGTAGATGATGTCCTTCTCGGTGAGAAGGTGGGTTGCCGGAATCACTGTAGCTCCGAGCTTGTGAAGGGCTATTATCGAGAACCAGAACTGATAGTGTCGCTTGAGAATGAGCATAACCATATCGCCGCGCCCTATTCCGAGTGACTGGAAAAATGATGCCGTCTTATCGCTCTCGCGCTTTATGTCGGCAAATGTAAATTGAATCTTCTCTCCACGGTCGTTGGTCCATAGCAGGGCCGGTTTGTCGGGCTCTATAGCTGCCCATTCATCGACTACATCGTATCCGAAGTTGAAGTTCTCCGGCACGTTTACATGGAAATTCTCCATAAAGTCCTCGTAGGACTCAAAGCTGGTCTTGTCAAGAAATTTCTCAAGCATGATTGTATGTAATAGACTGTAGATATTTTTCCGTTGGTTATGATATTATGGCTATCAATCTCACACGTTTTCCTCCCATGGCTCGCAGTCCGTGGGGACGGCGTGCGTCAAACATGATGCTGTCGCCGGGATACAGTACATTGACCTTGCCGGCAATCGATATTTCAAGCTCGCCTTCAAGAATGTAGTTGAACTCCTGTCCCAGATGTGTATTGAGCGTTATCTGACTGTCGGATTCTGTTGGCTCCACTGTTACGATAAAGGGAGCCATTATCCTGTGCTGGAATCCGGCGGCGATGTCCTGGTAGCTGTAGGCTTTGGTGCGTTCCACCTTAACGCCTCGGCCGGCACGGGTTATATAGTAGGAGTGCATTTTGGGCTCTTCGCCAAAAAGCAGGGCGGTGAGTTCTACTCCGTAGGTAGTGGCGAGCTGATGAAGAAAGCTCACCGGTATGTCGGATGTGCCGCTCTCATAGAGGGCAAGTGTTTCGGGACCGATTCCACACTGAACAGCCATCTCTTCAACTGTAAGATCGATGGCGTCGCGCAGGCCGCGCAGTCGTTTTGCTACTTGTTTTATATGGTCCATAATGTAATGTCGCCTATTTTTTGTTACGCAAAGTTAAACAAACTTTTTATATTAAAGTTGACGGATTGTTATAAAAATAACAGTGTTGCACACAATTTGAAACTTTGTGCAACTATTTGTTGCATACATTGTTAGCTTTTGTGCAATATCGCTGTCATCCGTCTTAAAAACACATGACGAGTCCGGATTCCTGTTGCTCCGGGCTCGTCATGCCTGTATCATTTCATGTCGAAATGTTGATTAGTTGTTCTCGGGACGGAGCTTGCGCACTGTAACGGCAGTCTGCCACATTTCGCTTTCGCGGAGTGCCTTGAGTTCCTCCTCAAGTTTTTCGCGATAGTCGGGCTTGGAGTTGCTGTCGATTGAAATCTGAGCTTCGTTACCGCTCTTTACACTCTCGTAGAGCTTCTGTACAACGGGCTTGATGGCATCGTGGAACGGGCCCATCCAGTCGAGTGCGCCGCGCTGTGCGGTGGTCGAGCAGTTGGCATACATCCAGTCCATACCGTTCTTAGCAAAGAGAGGCATCAGCGACTGAGTGAGCTCCTCTACGGTTTCATTGAAAGCCTCCGAGGGAGTGTGGCCGTTTTCGCGAAGCACTTCATACTGTGCAAGGAGCAATCCCTGGATTGCGCCCATCAATGAGCCGCGCTCACCGGTAAGGTCTGATGTAGCCTCACGCTGGAATGTGGTTTCAAAAAGATAGCCTGAACCGATACCGATTCCGAGGGCGATTGTGCGAGCTTCGGCACGGCCGGTGGCATCCTGATAGATAGCGTAGGATGAGTTCAAGCCGCGGCCTTCAAGGAACATGGTGCGCAGTGATGTGCCCGATCCCTTGGGTGCAACGAGTATTACATCGATATCCTTGGGAGGAACTACGCCTGTGCGGTCGCTCCAGGTGATTGCAAAGCCGTGTGAGAAATAGAGTGCCTTGCCGGGAGTGAGATACTCCTTGATTTTGGGCCAAACCGACATTACGGCTGCATCGGAAAGGAGGCACATGATGATTGTGCCGCGCTTGCAGGCCTCTTCGATGCTGAACAGTGTTTCTCCGGGAACCCATCCGTCGGCTACAGCCTTCTGATAGGTCTTGCCTTCGCGCTGGCCCACGATTACGTTGAAGCCGTTGTCACGCAGGTTCATGCTCTGGCCGGGACCCTGTACGCCGTAACCTATAACGGCAATGGTTTCGTCCTTAAGTATCTCTCTTGCCTTTTCCAAAGGAAACTCTTCGCGGATGATTACATTCTCTTCTACTCCGCCAAAATTCATTTTTGCCATAATTATATGTATTATAGTGATTAATTGTCGTTATTGCTGTTGTTGCGTTTTGTATATATGATGCGTGCACGTGTGTGAACCGACTCCTTACCGGCTATTTCACACAGATAGGTGTCATTGCCTGCATCGTGGGTCTTTACCTTGACCTCGTCGCCGCAATAGGCTTCGTGCTGATAGGATATGTCAAACCTCTTGATGCGATATTCGTCATGGAAATCCATGTCCCATTGGTTGAGATACAGCTCCATGTAGCGCACGGCGTTCACGTGACGGTTGAAGTCGCAGTCGCAGTATCGGAACCGATAGTCGTTGCTGCGTGTGCCCTCGTCGCCTACGGCTGTCATGCGCGGCTGCTTCTCGATAGGGCAGCGTCGCTCCGACACTACATCGCTCAGCGATTCAAGAGCCTCAAGCGCTCCGCTCTCGCGACGGCGTATATTGATGGGCACCCACACCGAGCGGCAGTATCCCAGCACTTCGCCCGACTCGGCGGTCAGCTCGAAGTTACGTTCCGAGAAGTGACGGTTGAATCCTTCGATCCAGGTGCTGAGCGAGTAACTCTCGTTGATGCCCGGATATCGGTACATCTCAATCGACAGTCGCGACAGCACCCATGTGAGGCCGTCCTCCACAAGGCGCGCATAACCCACATCGAGCAGGTTGGCATGCATCGTGGCTATGTCGATGATGCGACGGGCAACGAGTGTCACAGGCATCTCCTGCTGCGGATTGCACTCGCCAGCCGGGAGGAAATAGGATTCGGTGTACTCTTTTACCCGTTGCATTGCTTCTCCTTGCGTTTGTCCTGGTCCTCAAGATACATCGTCAGGTACTCGTGGGGCGACTTGGTGATTGCCACGCGTCCCGAGCGCACAAACTGACGGATGTCATATTTCTTCAGCTCCTCAAACAGAGCTTCGGTTTCGTCGGAATGGCCGGTCTTTTCAAGCACGGTGTATTCACGCGTAATCTCAAGGATGCGCGCGTTGTGGGCGCGTATTATGAGTTCCACATTCTTGTCGTCGAGCAACTGAAGAGTAGGCACTTTGTAGAGTGCCACTTCCTGATACACTATCTCGTCATCGGTGTAAAGAAACGATTTCAGCACATCGATGCGCTTCTCTATCTGCTTAACCACACGCTCCATCATGTCACGGTTACTGTAGCAGGTTATTGTGAACTTGTGTATTCCCTTGATCGACGAGGGGCTCACCGACAGGCTCTCGATGTTGAGGCAGCGGCGGGTGAATATGATTGAAATCTGATTGAGCAGTCCCACCTGATTTTCCGAGAAGACTGTCACGGTGTATAATTTCTCTTCCATTTTCAAAGCGGGTTTAGTCGGTTGGATAACATTCCGACGCGTTGATCATGATGTGGTCCACATTGGAGCCCGCGGGCGTCATGGGGAATATCATGTCGTGCTCGTCGATATTTACGTTGATGAGATAGGCTCCGTCGTGGTTGAGCATGCGCTCTATCGCTCCGTCAAGCTCCTCGCGGCACTTTACCTCTTCGGCGCCGAGCCCGTAGGCCTTGGCTATCATCACGAAGTCGGGATTTACGAGCGGTGTCTGCGAGAATCGGTCGTTGAAGAATAGTGCCTGCCACTGGCGCACGTTGCCCAGGAAGTTGTTGTTGAGCAATATTATCTTCACATCGGTGTGGTACTCGAGTATCGTGCCGAGCTCCTGTATGGTCATCTGAAGGCCGCCGTCGCCGGTGAAGAAGCACACAGTGCGGTCGGGGGCGCCCATCTTCGCGCCTATGGCTGCCGGAAGTCCGAATCCCATTGTGCCGAGGCCGCCCGATGTGAGTATGCTTCGGGGCTCGGTGTACTTGAAGTAGCGGGCCGAGAGCATCTGGTTCTGACCTACATCGGTCACCACGATTGCATTGTGTCCCGTGGCTTCCGACACGCGGTTGACAACCTCGCCCATCGTCATGCGCTCGCCGGTGGGATGGATGGCCGGCTCGATTACCTTCTCAAGCTCAACCTTCTCGGGCTGCTCGAATGCACCGAGCCACTCGGTGCGCTTTTTCGGCTCGATGAGCGGAATGAGCTTCTTGAGCACCTCACGGGCGTCGCCGTGGACCGTGGCGGTGGTGGCGATGTTCTTGTCAAATTCCGACGAGTCGATGTCGATGTGTATGATTTTGGCATTCGGGGCATAGGTCTTCACATTGCCCGTGATGCGGTCGTCAAATCGCATTCCTATCGCTATTATCGCGTCGGCGCGGTTGGTGTTGATGTTGGGGCCTATGTTGCCGTGCATTCCCAGCATGCCTTTGTATAGCCTGTGTGACGACGGCATTGTCGACAGTCCCAGGAGGGTTGCGGCTACCGGAATGTCGCCTTTTTCGGCAAACTCGGCAAGCTCCTTCTCGGCATTGGCTATCATCACGCCGTGACCCGACAGAATCATGGGGCGTTCCGAGGCGTTTATTATGTCGGCGGCCCGCTGAAGGTCGGCGTCGTCGATTTCGGGATAGGGGATGTAGGAGCGTATGTAGTCACACTTTTTGTAGTTGAACTCCGTGAGTCCCACCTGTGCGTCCTTGGCAAAGTCGAGCACCACAGGGCCGGGACGGCCTGTCGATGCGATGTAGAATGCTCTCGCTACGGCCGGAGCTACATCCTCGGGACGGCGTATCTGGTAGCTCCATTTAGTGATGGGCTGTGTGATGCCCACAACATCGGTTTCCTGGAAGGCGTCGAAGCCCAGGAAGGGGGTGGCCACCTGACCGGTGATGACCACAAGCGGTGTGCTGTCCATCAGCGCGTCGCTGAGGCCGGTGATGACATTGGTCGCCGCCGGGCCCGAGGTCACTATTACAACGCCCGGGCGTCCCGTAACGCGGGCATATCCTTGTGCGGCGTGTGTCGCGCCCTGTTCATGGCGCACGAGCACATGCTTTATCTGGTCCTGGTAGTCATAGAGCCTGTCATATACGGGGATGATTGATCCGCCCGGATATCCGAAAACGAGGTCTACACCTTCGCATATCAGCGATTGAAGCAATGCATCGGCTCCTGAAATTTTTTCTTTCATATATATATGTCTTTATCCTTTTTTTGACAGTAGATGTGTTATGTCGTGCTACTCTCTCACTCCGCCCTTGTCGGGCGAAGTCACCATCGAGGCGTAGGCCTTGAGGGCCTTCGATATGACGCGGTCGCGCGACACGGGTGTGAACGCATCCTTTCCGCGCGCCTCCTCCTGCTTGCGGCGTTCGGCAAGCTCTTCGTCGCTGATGAGCACGTTGATAGTGCGCTCGGGTATGTTGATGTCGATCATGTCGCCGTCGCGCACAAGTCCTATGTTGCCTCCTGCGGCGGCTTCGGGCGATATGTGGCCTATCGACAGGCCCGAGGTGCCGCCCGAGAATCGGCCGTCGGTTATGAGTGCGCACTCCTTGCCGAGGTGCTTCGACTTGATGTAACTGGTGGGGTAGAGCATCTCCTGCATTCCGGGGCCTCCCTTGGGGCCTTCGTGGGTGATGACTACGACATCGCCGCTCACTACCTTGTCGCGGAGTATTCCGTCAACGGCCTCTTCCTGCGACTGGAACACCTTGGCCGGGCCGCGGAAGTGGAATATGCTCTCATCAACTCCGGCGGTTTTTACAACGCATCCGTCGGCGGCTATGTTTCCTCGCAGCACTGCAAGGCCGCCGTCCTTCACATAGGCGTGGTCGAAGTCGCGTATGCAGCCTCCTGCACGGTCGGTGTCAAGCTCCGAATAGGTGCTGTTCTGCGAGCCGAGCACCAGGTTGCGGCCTCCGCCGGGTGCGCTCAGCCACAGTGTGCGGGCCTCGTCGCTCACCTTCTCGCCGTCGATTGCATATAGCTTTACGGCTTCGGCAAGGGTGTGGCCGTCGACACGCTTGACCGAGGTGTCGAGCAAGCCGCGGTCGGCGAGTATCTTCATTATCGACAGGATGCCGCCTGCGCGGTTCACATCCTGGATGTGGTATTTTGAGTTGGGAGCCACCTTGCACAGCACCGGAGTGACGCGCGACAGGCGGTCGATGTCGTCCATCGTGAAGTCGGCTTCGGCCTCGTGGGCTATGGCCAGCAGGTGAAGCACGGTGTTGGTGGAGCCGCCCATCGCTATGTCGAGTGTCATTGCGTTGAGCATCGCCTCGCGGGTGGCTATGTTGCGGGGAAGCACGCTCTCGTCATCGTCGTTGTAGTAGGCGAGGGTGTTCTTTACGATTTGGCGGGCGGCCTTGCGGAACAGCTCTTCGCGCTGACGGTGGGTGGCTACTATGGTGCCGTTGCCGGGCAGCGCAAGGCCTATGGCCTCGTTGAGCGAGTTCATCGAGTTGGCTGTGAACATTCCCGAGCAGGAACCGCAGGTGGGGCAGCCTTTCTGTTCGAGCAGAGTGACGGTGTCGTCGCTCACAGTGTCGTCGGCGGCATCGATCATTATGTCGATGAGGTCGAGCGGACGGTCGCCGAGGCGGCCTGCCTCCATGGGGCCTCCCGACACGAATATCGCCGGGATGTTGAGTCGCATGGCTGCCATGAGCATTCCCGGGGTCACTTTGTCGCAGTTGGATATGCACACCATCGCGTCGGCCTTGTGGGCGTTGACCATGTACTCTACCGAGTCGGCGATGAGGTCGCGCGACGGGAGCGAATAGAGCATTCCGTCATGTCCCATCGCTATGCCGTCGTCGATGGCTATGGTGTTGAATTCGGCGGCGAAGCATCCCTGTCGTTCAATCTCTTCCTTTACAATCTGCCCTATGTTGTGCAGATGCGTGTGACCCGGAACAAATTGGGTGAATGAGTTGACTATGGCTATTATAGGCTTGCCTATCTGCTCCTCTTTCATGCCGTTGGCGCGCCATAGGGCGCGGGCTCCGGCCATGCGACGGCCTTGGGTGCTTGTGGCACTGCGTAGTGGTCTGCTCATAAGTGAATATTTCCTTTCCTTCAAAAATTAATCAAGATGCCTCTCAAGTCGCTTACGGCGAATGGAGAGGCATCTCTATATGGTTTGACATTTACATTACACGCAACCGCTTACCCCTCCTGTTGGCTTAGGACGGTAATGACGACGACTTGAATAATCGACGAAAGATGCGTGTTGATGCTGTTCATTAATTCTTAATTGTAAGTTAGTGGCGCAAATTTATTACATTTTGAAATATAACGCAAATAAATCGCCAAAAAAATGATAAATCTTGTCGCCGATTGTCATCGTTGTGTCACTTTCGGGCTGCGGGCTCGTATAGTCTGACATAATCGATTTCATATTTCATCGGAAAACACTCGGGATCGGGAGTGCCGCCGTTGTCACCTCCTATGGCGAGATTGAGCAGGATATACTGCGGTGAGGTGAAGGGGTTGGTGCCGTTGCCCTGCTTTCCGTTTACGGTGCTGCTGAGGGGTATTGTGTTGAGCAGCTCGCCGTCGAGATAGAGCTTGATGTTCTCCTCGTCCCAGTCCATGCGCCAGATGTGGAACTTCTCGGCCCAGAAGGGGTCGGCGTCGGTGAAGTGGCTGTAGGGTATGCGCTGGCTGTTCCACTTGGCCTGATGCGGCTTGTCGGTGCCCCAGGCTGCGTTGGCGAGTATGTGGGGCTCGCCGTTTATGCGGTAGTACTCCATTACATCTATTTCGCCGCACGAGGGCCAGGGCTGCTTCTCGCCCAGTAGCCATATTGCGGGCCATGAACCGCCGCCTACCGGTATGCGTGCGCGCACATCCAGTCGTCCGTAGAGCATATCCTTGGTGCCGCGTGTCTTGACGCAGGCCGATGTGTAGTCGATCGTCTTGCGCGACTTGCGCCAGTCGTTGGCGTCGGCATTGGCCGAGTAGGTGGGATTGGGACGGTTTTCGCTGCGGGCCTCGATTACGAGGAGGCCGTCGCGGCAGTTGGCGTTTTCAGGCTGATACCACTGCAGCTCGTGATTACGCACAAATCCGTTCTCGTAGCTCCATATCTTGGGGTCGGGCTTGCCGTCGCGGTCAAACTCGTCGCTCCACACCATGCGCCATGCCTCGTCGCCCGATGCCTCGCCTCGCTCGCGTCCCATTATATAGGGTGTGCCGTCGGTGCGGAACTCTATCGGCAGCCATATATGGCGTGAGTTGCCGAGGTCCTTGGGGTTCCATATATCGGCCATGAAGGTGAATCCTCCCTCGTGAGGCATTATATAGGTGCTTTGGCCGCCGAAGGTTATGTCGGCGCCCGGTCCCACGCAGGGGTTGGGAAGCTGTGTCCACGTGCCCATGATGGAGTCGGCGCGCATGAGGCGGGCGGTGTTGGGTGCCCAGCCGGTGCATCCCGATGTTATCATCCAGTAGGTGCCGTCCTTCTTGAATATGGCCGGTGCCTCGTTGTGGCCGCCGGGGAATATACGTATGTAGCGGCCCGTGTGACGCTCGTAGGTCGAGTCGAGCTCGGCTATGTTGAGTGTGAGGTTCTCCTCGGCCGAGTAGATGTGGTAGGCTTTGCCGTCGTCGTCGATAAATACGGTCATGTCGCGCGACATCTGTCCGCTCTCGTGGTCGCGCTTGTTGAGCATTCCTTGGTTTATGGCTTCATACCAATCGGGTGTCCACCACTCGAGCTCTACGCCGTCCCAGTTGCGGGCGCGGTCGGCTTCACTCATGTTGAGCGGATATATGCCCGGATTGACGCGTGACGATGCCGAAAGCTTGAACGGCCCGAGCGGATTGTCGCTCGTGGCCACTCCGGCTTGGGCGGCGGCATAGCCCTGTCCCTTCAGCTCGTTGTGAAACCACATTACAAACCGTCCCGTGGCGGGGCAGTAGATCACCTTGGGACGCTCGATTATGCATCCCTCCTCGATGGGGCTGCCGGCTTCGTCGGTAACCGAAAGCACGATGCCGCGGTTGGTCCAGTTGCGCAGGTCGGTCGAGGTGTAGCAGGCGACTCCGCGCTGTCCCTTGCCGGGACGCCCTTCGCCGCGGTGTTCGCCATACCAGTAGTAGGTGCCGTCATACTCCATTATCGCGCCGCCGTGGGCGTTGATGTGATTGCCCTCGGTGTCGGGAAAAACCTCGCCGTTGACAATCGGGGGAGTGACGGCGCACATTGCCGTCACTCCGGTTGCGGCAAGCATCATTGCCGCAATCACTAATTTCTTCATAATCTATATATATCTGAATTTGGATATTTGTGTCGTGTTATTTTCCGTTTTTTAGCCTTATCACGGTCATTGAGTACTTGGGCAGCGTCGTGGGAATGGCTGAGCCGTTAACCTTCAGTGTCGAGGTCACGGGCTTTACATCCTTGTCGACGGGGCTGCCCGAAAGGCGTGTCAAGGTAGCGCTCTTGGCCGAGTAGGGTAGGTTGACGGTAGTGTTCACGTTCACCGGAAGCATGTTGACGAGCTTGATGATCATGTCGCCGCTCTTGTCGTCGGTAACCACTGATACGCCTATTCGCTTCGACACTGCATCGTCGTTGTTGTCGAGCGTCACCTTCGAGTCGACATAGCGGTTGCCGCTGTTGTTGCCGTAAAGTTTCTGGACATAGTAGTCGACGGTGGGGCGCACATCGTTGTTGCTGAAGTAGATGAGGTCGGGAGTCCACTGTGTGTTGCGGTCTTTGGCCAGCAGGGGAGCGTAGCTTGTCATCTCTACCACATCGGCGTTACGTTCTACCGAGGTAAGGTAGAGGGCTTCGGCAAGAGCGGTTTCGATGTTGCTGGGACGGCCGGGCAGGTGAGCCGCATATTCGCCGAGATACACCTTCGGGCCCTTGCGGTCGTAGTTGTCGTAGTAGTGCTGGTTGTGAATCATCCATCCGGGCGACACATAGTAGTGCTCGTCGACCATCGGCACATTCTCCTCGCGGGCAAATTCCCAGCCCTCGATATAGTCGGCTCCTTCATAGAAAGGTCCCACCGTACCCACAACCGTTATGTCGGGATACTTCTCGCGCACTGCGTCGTTGATCATCTTGAATCGCACCTTGAAGGCGGGCGATATGAGGTCTTCGTTGCCTATTCCTATATATTTCAGGTTGAAAGGCTTGGGATGTCCTGCTTCAGCGCGTTTGCGTCCCCATTCGGTGCTCTTGGCGTCGCCGTTGGCATATTCGATGAGGTCGAGCACATCCTGAACGTAGGCGTCCATCTCCTCCATCGGTATTCCGTCCTGCTGACCGAAGAGGGTCAGCTCGTCATGGGTGTGGTGGGCGGCGTGGTTGGAGTTCTGGCAGGGTACGCCGGCGGCAAGCACGGGCAGCGGTTCGGCGTTTATGTCCTCGCAGAATTGGAAATATTCGTGATAGCCGAGTCCGCGTGTCTGGTGATAGCCCCACAGGTTGGAGAGTGGCTTGCGGGCTTCAAGCGGGCCCACCGAGCCTTTCCAGTCGTAGATGTTGTCGATGCCCTGGCCGTGAGCCACGCATCCGCCGGGGAAGCGTACAAATCGGGGCTTCAGGTCGGCGAGCGTCTGTGCAAGGTCTTTGCGCAGGCCGTTGCGGCGGTTCTTGAATGTGTTTTGGGGGAAGAGCGACACCATGTCGAGGTCGACACGGGCGTTGGCGGGTATCTTGACCACGAGGCGGGCCGAGTCGGCGTTGATGCGCGACTTCATGCTCACTTCGTATTTGCGCCACTCCTTCGATGCTATCTTCACTGTGGCGTTGGCGGCTGTTGCGCCGTCGGGTGTCACGAGCGACACATTGATTGAGCCGGGAGTTGCACCCTTTGAGCGACCGAATATCGAGAAGTTGTAGCCCTCGCCCTTGGTCAGCTTGATGCCGTCAAATCCGTTGTTGACAAGCTCTACAGCTCCGTTCGATGCGTCGATGGCCGCATAGTGGGGGTTGTTGGGATGAATGGGAGCCACGGTGTCGATGGTGAGCTCTGCGCCCTCGATGGCCCATCCGGTTGTGGGGTTCCAGCCGTGACGGTCGTTGCTGCTGAACTCAAAGTCGCGGTTGCGCACCAGTTCGGCATAGAGGCCGCCGTCGGCCGCGTAGTTGATGTCCTCAAAGAATATTCCTATCAGCTTGTCGCTGATTGCCTTTGAGTTGTCGGTAATGTCGATGGTGGCGTTGACATCCTTAAGCCCGGCAAAGCGGGTGGGATCGTCCTTGGCCTGTTCGCCGTGGCGTGCGTCGGCAGCCTTGCGCTCGGCGATGCGTTTGTTTATGTAGTCGGCTTCGGCCTTCGATATTTTCTGAACCGAGCCGTATTGTGCCTTCCCGTTGATGTAGGCCTCGCGGCTGTCCACCTTGCGGTACGATGTCGGGCGATATTTCGACATGTCGCTTTCACGGAAGAATGTCTGCGGACGCCAGTCGATTAAGTTGTCCGAAACAGCGTGGGCGTATGTGCCTCCCGAAGGAGTCACCTGCCAGATGGCGTGCCACTTCTTGTCGCCGTTGGAGAAATAGAGTCGGGGCGAATACATCTTCTTGGATGTAGCCGAACCGCCCCACGAACCGAAGTCCGATGTCACGAAATTCATTCCGTCGCCGAGCGAGGTCCAGTTGACGCCGTTGTCGCTCACGGCGAGGCGCAGACCGCTCTTGCCTGATTCGGCGTAGGAGAATATGTAAACAGAGTCGGGCACTTGTGCTGTCATCGACAACCACGAAGCGGCGCACATTAATGCAATTGCAATGATTTTGGTTGGTAGCATGGTTATGGATAATGATGATTTAATATTGGGTTAACTTAACTGATACAAAGATAAAAATTTAAATCCATTCTCCCAAGCCCCACCCCGCATTCGCCCCCACTTCCGTCCAAGCATTCGCCCTGCTCCGCATTCGCCCAGCACACCCCCGCGTTAGCCCCGCGCCGCGCAGGGCGCACCCCACCCGCACATCCCCGCGTTAGCGCCAAAGCTGCGTTAGCTGCTTAATAACGTTAGGCCCGCGCAAGGCCGCCGTTAGGCGTCCGCAGCACGGGTAAAAAGCGATAACAAAAAAGAAAAAGGGCTACGTAGTTGCCCAATAAAACGCTCCACCCGGCAACGATAACATTTTATTGGGCAGCTAACGCAGCCCTCGGGGATGGTGGGGGCGCGACATGACCTCACGCTGCATGCACCTAAAGGCGCGTTTGCATGAGGCTAACCCTATTGAGCAGCTACGCAGCTCTCACGCTATCGCGGGGATTTGATGATTGAGCGGAGGTCACGCGGAGCACACGCACGCCGCATATCCCTCCCCGCCGCCTCGCCACATTTATTGGGCGAATGTCGCGGATTATTCGTATATTCGCGGAAGCTATGAAGCATTTGTTACACATATTCATCACCGTCGTGTGCATCGCCGTCGTCGCCGGATGTGCCGACAACTCGCGTCTGCGCGACGACATCGACCGCGCCGGACGGCTCGCCGACACCCGTCCCGACAGCGCAATCGCGCTCCTCGACTCACTGTCACCCGCCATCAATCAAGCCGACAAGGCAACGCGGATGCGTTACGACCTGATGCTAATAAAATCACGCGACAAGGCCTACATCGAGCACCGCAACGACTCAATGATAGCCCCCGTGGTCGAATACTTCACCGACCACACCGACCCCGATCTCACCCCGCTTGCCCTATACTACGCCGGACGAGTCTACAGCGACCTCGGCGACGCCCCCCGCGCCCTCGACTACTATTATAACGCACTTAATTCCCTCAATGACAATCCGGAAAACAATATGATGCGATATCTAATCTCCGGACAGATTGGAACAATTTTTCAACAACAGGACATATACGTAAATGCAAAATATTATTTTGACATTGCCCACAAATGTGCTAAAGAAATGCATGACACAACACGCATTGTCAGGATACTTCTTCAATCTGCGATATGCTTTCGCCAACTTGGCAAACCAGACAGCGCACTAATATGCTATAACAAAGCTTTGGAAAATCAATTGAGGCTAAATGACCTAAAAGGACTTAACCGAGTACGTTCGCAAATTGCATCATACTACATTCAATTGGATATGTTTGAGAAGGCCGATTCAATATTCAAACCGGTTTTGGAATGCTATCCTTCCGACATAGAGCAGCAGGTACACTCAATAGCTTCCAATATTTATATCGAACTAAATGACACAGCCAAGGCACTGCCTCACATCCATTGGATGCTCGACAGTGGTTCATTGCTCAACAAAAAATCGGCAAGCGGTTTATTGGCCAACATTGCAATGGCAAAAGAAGATGTGTCGCAAACAGTAGAATACATAAACATGTATATACTATATAACGATTCATTGAATAAAAGTTATAACAATGAGGAACTTGCTAAAATAAATGCAAAATACAACTTCGCTATTCGCGAACGAGAAAATGAGAAATTGTCAGCGCAAAACGCAAGAAATCAATTCTATATCCTGACATTGCTGTTAATACTCATAATCGTGGCTGTATCGGCAACTGCATGCATCATATATCTAAAGAACAAGCGTTTGCAAGCTATCAATGAATATCAAAAGATACAACGTATAATCGACAACAGCGACATTGGTGTTAAAAAGCACCTCTCAAAGAAAAAAGAAGAACTTGATTTGATACAGAATTATACATCCGTCAACGATAAAAGCGTTCAAATCAGTTCTCAATTTTGCAACAAACACGATGCAATCATTGATAGCGAACCTGCGGTTTCCATATTCCTAAGCCCAATACTACTTAAATTCAAAAGTAATGGATTTCGACCTCAGGAAACGGATTGGGGAGAGCTTATGAAAGAGATAGAATCAGCATACCCATCATTTTTTGAAACATTGAGTTATATCGGAGTACATAAAACTAGCGATCTTAGAGTATCTATGCTTATAAAAGTGGGGTTTGCTCCAGGTGAAATAGCCCCGATAATGATGAAAAGCTTTAGCTCAATTTCATCGATACGATCACGATTATATCAAAGGTACTTTAAAAAAGAGGATTCTGCATTTAAGAATTGGGATGACTTTATAGGTTCATTATAAAGGAGTTATTGAGAGCTTGTAAAATTTTGCGAGATTAACACTCGTTAAATTAATGGTTTTGTAAAATTTTGCGTAATTAAAAACTTGCAAGTATAAACGAGCATTCATTTCTTTGCAAGAAACCAATAACCCTAAAATTATGAAACATTTCCTTTGTGCAATAATGATGATATTTTCATTAGCACTATTTGCAAAAGAAAAGCCAATAAGCGTTGAACAAAGCAAAGAGCAACAAACGATTGTTGATCGTTCATTAGGTTATTCTCCTTATGTCACCATCGATGACAATGATGTGTTACGCGTATATGGCGAATACAGTGATAATGTAACTGTAGTTGTTTTTAACAATAACAGCATGGTGTGGAGCGGGTACCCGTCAAGCTCCAATAATCAATGCCAAGAGTTTACAGTAACAGGATTGACTAAAGGCATAAACTACACCCTATACCTTAACATCGATGAAACAACCTACATCGGTGAATTCACTAAATAATAAAGATATAAGGTTATAATCTTAGTATAAAATAACAATGCGAACCAAGAGATACGCGCGGTTCAAAGTTCGCATAATTACTAATTAAATAACAAATGATATGCAAACAACATTTCTATCATTAAAAGAATTGGTCGCGAATGTACAAAATCGGCTCTCTGAAGAAGAAGAATGTTTTGTGTTTGGAGGCTTAGACCACACAGGACATGAAACAACCGATAACTGCCAATGCAATGGTAACAATTGCCAATGTAGAAGCAATAATTGTCAATGTGGTTCAGAAAGTTCCAATAACTGCCAATGTAATGGTAACAATTGTCAATGTCGTTACATTTCAACAGATCCCAGTTTAGAATAGACCTCAATTAATAGATGTGTCTGGACAATTAATATATGTCCAGACACATCTTAATTAAATACACCCCAAATCAATCCTTACAATGAAAAAAAGCATATACAACACATATCTGCACCCTACTGAAAATTCTACGGTAATCTATAATGCATTGACCGATACTACAGTAGTTATACCCGATAAAATTATATGTGACACCAACATCCTTGATGTAAATGAGTCGTTGTTAAGTAAACTTGTAACGGAGGGATTCATTGTTGATGACATTGTAGATGAACGTGATGAGTTTATTAAGAGAGCATTGACAATCGAAAAAAATGACACAAGTTTTCATCTAATAATAAATCCTACGATTAACTGTAATTTTCATTGTTGGTACTGCTATGAATCACACATTGCATCAAAAATGGCACCTGAAATGATTGAACGCGTCAAGTCGCTGATTGACAAAATAATAAATGAGGGCAAAAATTTGACAATATCATTTTTCGGTGGAGAGCCAATGCTATATTATAACGAAGTCATGGTGCCAATATTAAAACATGCCTATGACAAATCATCTGAAGCCCAAATTCCGTTCTCGGCCAACATGACATCCAACGGTTTCCTCCTGTCGGAAAAAAGAATAAAGGCAATGAAAATGTTGAATTTCACTGGAGCGCAAATAACTCTTGACGGCGACAAAGATATACACAACAGCATACGTTTTCGCCATAAGGGCGATGACACATTCACTCATATAGTGAATAATATAAAATTAATGGTTAAAAACGGAATGAGCGTAACATTGAGAGTGAACTGTTCAAAGGACAACATGGCATCAATAGGGCAGATTCCCGCTTATTTCAATGAACTGACTTGTGATGAAAAGAAACTGATTCGTGTAGACTTACAGATTGTATGGCAGGATAACAATCGCAAGGAAATATATGCCTACATGGATAACATGATCACCGCATTCAGTAACGAGGGTATCCCTTCAGCCAAAATGGATTTCCGTAGTTTTTGTTATGGGGACATAAGAAACAGCTGTATGATAAATTACAACGGAGATATCTACAAATGTACAGCGGTTGACTTTGCAAAGACACCAAGGGACGGATATCTTTCATCGGAAGGAGAAATCATCTGGGAAAACGACTCATTGGAAAAACGAATGGCTTCAAAATTTAAAAATCCCAATTGCCGTCATTGTAGAATATTTCCATTGTGCCATGGTGGTTGTACAAAGCAATCAATGGGATCAACCGACTATTGTATGCACAACTTCGATGATGATGAAAAGGACAGCATTGTAACTAATCGAATATTATTAAACGTGACATCGTGTTAATATATTCAAAAATTTGATTATATTCGTAATATAATTACCAATTTACAACGATAACAAACCAATAACAACAATGCGCATCAGTATAAAAATTCTATCTATCACATTAGTTGCAATCATTTCGGCATTGACCGCCGAGGCTTTCACAGTGCGCGGACGCATAGTCGACAACACCCTCAAGGACCCGGTGCCGGGAGCCATAGTGACAATCGCATCACCTGACTCAACCGTAATAGCACGCGGAACATCCGACGGCAAAGGAACATTTACCGTCAATGTCGACAGTGTCACTGAGCAGCTCATCATCACAGTGGACGCCACCTCCTATAGCCGCCTGTCGCTCTCACTTTCAGGGGCCGGCAGCGACATCGACCTTGGAAGCGTGGCCATGTCACCCTCAACAATCGGGCTGGCCGAAGTGACCGTGTCGGCCAAGGCCGTAAATCGGCTTACCGACCGCACCATCCTCATTCCATCGGCTGAGGAGATTAAGCGCGCGCCGGGCATGATGGGACTACTGAACTCATTGTCGTTCAAGTCGCTTGAACTGAAAGTAAACTCACTCACCAACACGATAACAATCAACGGGCAGAGCGCAAAGATACTCATCAACGGCGTACAGCGCCGAATCGAGGACCTCACGGCTCTGATTCCTGAAAACATTGCCAGAGTAGAGTACTGCAGCTACCCCGATGTGCGCTACGGGGCATGCTGGGTCAACATCATAACCGTGCCTGTCGACAAGGGAGGAAGCGTAATGGCCTACCTGAATCCGGCATTGACCGCAAAACGCACCTCGCAGCAGGTGGCGGCATCCTACCGACACGGAGCCAATGAGGTGTCAATCAACTACTCGGGAGGGTTCCGCGACTCCGACAAGGAGTATTCCCACAAGGAGGAAGAGTACATAGGAGGCGGCAACGTCACCCGCCTGTACTATCACGGACTTCCGTCGACAACAATCGACCGCTACAACAGCCTGCGCATCGACTACACGCGACAGCCGTCCGACAAGCGCATATTCATCGCGTCGCTGCTGCTTGACCAGCATAGCCAGAATCAAGACGAGGACACCGAAGTGCAGGAGATAAGTTCCTCCTACACCGAACGCACAAGTCGCGACTTCAAGTCGCTCGCGCCCACTCTCGACCTATACTATCGCGAAAACACAAGCGCCAACGGCGTGATGGAGCTGAATGTCACAACCTCGCTCAGCCGTGGCGACTACTACCGCGACATAGTCAACACCACGGGCTACTCCGACCTCAACAAAATCAACAACACAGCATGGTTCATCGGCGGTGAGGCCCTCTACTCCCACCGCTACTCGTCGGTAAGCACCCGATACGGAATCCAATACCGATTCACCAACTCCGACCGAAAGACCACGATAAACAACGGCAACCCGATTGCCGACGATGCAAGTTCGCATGTCTTCTACGGCTACGCCTCAATTGGCGGACGACTGCTCGACATCGGCTACTCGTTTGCTGCCGGACTTCGCTATAATCGGGTCACAAGCTCAATGCTCAGGCCCAGCTTTACTATGTCGCTAAACCGCTATTTCGGCAACGACTTCAGTGCGGGATACCAGCTTCAGTGGCAGCCGTCGTCACCGGGCCTGTCACGCTATTCCAATGTGTTCACACCCGTAAACGAGCTTCTATACCGCACCGGTAATCCCGATCTCAAGTCGACGACAACCACCTCCAACCGACTGTCGATCCAATACGGCCACGGAAAGTTCTACGCTTCGGGCGAAGTGTTCTACAATTATGTAAAGCGACCGATAATGAACGTTTACAGCTATGTCGACGACCCCTCGTCGGAAATCGCCGGCAAGTTTCTAATGCGTCCCGAGAACTGCCACAACAACCGCCGAATGGGCATGTCACTCTCGATGAGCGTCAACAACCTTCTCAACCATCTGTCGCTCGCAGTGTGGGGCGGATGGGGCAAATACTCCACCCGAGGCGAGGGATTCCGATATGATAAATGCACCTGGAATGCCGATGCACAGGCATCCTTCTACTGGGACACATGGACGGTAAACGCCAACTTCACCCTCATCCCGGGATACCAGTTGAGCACCAACAATCTCAACGAAAGATCACGATTCAGCAGTGTGGATGTCAGCTACCGCTATCGCCAATGGACATTCTCGGCATCGATATCACAAATATTCTCAAAGCACGGCATCAGGCAGCGAAACTGGGTGCTGTCAAGCGTACACCCCGAGTACTCCGACTATTACCTGAAGAACTTTGCCAACCTCGTAAGCATAGGCGTGCGCTACAGCCTTAACTTCGGAAAAAGGCTCCGCAAGGGCAACCGCTCAACCTCAAGCTACGGCATCGACTCCGGCGTCAACATAACCTACTAATAAACCTTTAGCCACCAAATAACCACGCATCCGCCTCGCGCCTCTCCCCGCGCAGCGCACCCGCAAATGCCCGTGCCCTCGCCCCGCGCAGCGCAGGGCGAATGCGTCCGCAGCCCCCCGCGTCAGCTCCCGCACCGCGTCCGCTCCCGCGTCAGCGCAAATACCCACCCGGTATATGCCGAAGGCATTACATGTATTTAACCGCGGGTTGGCCGTAGGCCTACCCGTGGACCCCGCGTTAGCGCCAAAGCTGCGTTAGCTGCTTAATAACGTTAGGCCCGCGCAAGGCCGCCGTTAGGCGTCCGCAGCACGGGTAAAAAGCGATAACAAAAAAGGAAAAGGGCTACGTAGTTGCCCAATAAAACGCTCCACCCGGCAACGATAACATTTTATTGGGCAGCTAACGCAGCCCTCGGGGATGGTGGGGGCACGACATGACCTCACGCTGCACGCACCCAAGGGCGTATTTGCATGAGGCTAAACTTATTGAGCAGCTACGCAGCTCTCACGCTATCGCGGGGATTTGATGATTGAGCGGAGGTCACGCGGAGCACACGCACGCCGCATATCCCTCCCCTCCGCCCGCCACTTTTATTGGGTGAATTTCGCGGATTATTCGTATATTCGCGGAAGCTATGAAGCATTTGTTACACATATTCATCACCGTCGTGTGCATCGCCGTCGTCGCCGGGTGTGCCGACAACTCGCGTCTGCGCGACGACATCGACCGCGCCGGACGGCTCGCCGACACCTGCCCCGACAGCGCAATCGCGCTCCTCGACTCACTGTCACCCGCCATCAATCAAGCCGACAAGGCAACGCGGATGCGTTACGACCTGATGCTTATAAAGTCACGCGACAAGGCCTACATCGAGCACCGCAACGACTCGATGATAGCCCCCGTGGTCGAGTACTTCACCGGCCACTCCGACCCCGATCTCACACCGCTTGCCCTATATTACGCCGGACGAGTCTACAGCGACCTCGGCGACGCTCCCCGCGCCCTCGACTACTACCAGAAAGCAGTCAACTCCCTCATTTCAAACGATAATGACAGATTAAGAACGTACATATATACCCAAATCGGTGATTTATATTATAGACAAGGTCTTTTTGAATATGCGCTTAACGCTAATAAAAAATCATTGGATTTATCCTATGCGCTAAACGACACATTGTTTATAATTGATGGATTGAAAGAGATAGCTCACACTTACATTAACATGAATCATGAAGATAGCGCATTAATCTGTTATAAGAAAGCATATGAGTTATCACAAAGTATCAATGAAGAGGAATTATCTGGATGTCTACTCTCACAATATGCATATCTTGAAAACTCATTGGGCAACAAAGAGGTAGCCGATTCTCTAATAGAGAAAGCTCTTATGTATGATTATAAAACCGAGAATTTAAAAAGTGTATTATATGCTATAACATCCAAAATTTATATGCAACGGGGCAAATCACAACAAGCATTGCCATATCTATTATGGTTATGTGATAACGGCTCTATATATGCAAAAAGGAATGCTTATAGAAATATTACACTGTATCACATACAAAAAATGCAATGGCATGATGCTTTAAAATACAATAACAAAGCGTTCGATGCGGTTGATTCAATTAGAAAGATAGAGGGTGCTGAAGCTGTAGCTCGTGTAAAGGCAAATTATGACTATTCACTATATAAAATAGAAAACAGCGACTTAAAAGTCAATAATGCGCGCAAAAACAAGATTATAATAATATTGTCAGCTATATCTATATTGATTATGCTCTTTATATTCTTTTGGTGGAAATCAATAAAATTGAAATCACAACACCAAATAGAATTACTTAATAATATGAAATTCTTACATGAGAGCGAAACTGAGAATATTCTCAATGAAAAATTGAAAGTAACGGAAGAATTGCATGCGAAAATAACAAATCTGCTTTTAGAAAACCATTCATATAATGAGAAAGTAAATTCATTGACCGACTACATTACCGAATTAGAAAACACATTAAATCAAACCACGGCACAACTGGAAGATTTGACAAGTTCCAAACAAATTTCCGACAATAAATTAATGTCAAGCGAGATTGTTGGGAAGATAAAAAGAAATATTTCGGATAATAATTTCAATCTATCATATAATGAGTGGAAAGCTCTTGAAAAATCCATAATTTCCAATTGTCCTGATTTTTATAAAAAACTGCATCCCGACAGATTCATGAGTGCATTGGAATGGAGAGTGACAATGCTCATAAAGATAGGCATTAGCCCGTCCAACATCAGCAAAATGGTTAATCGCTCAAAAGAAACCGTAACATCTATTAGATCTAGACTATATGCAAAAGTATTCAAAATTGAGAAAGCGTCAGCCCGAGATTGGGACTCATTTATCCGCTCATTATAAATGTATTAATACGTTTTTTGCGCACTTTTTGCGCACTAAAGAATAACATTTTTTGAAAATGCGCACTTTTTGCGCACTAAAGAATAACATTTTTTGAAAATGCGCACTTTTTGCGCACTAAAAATCTTGGATAGAATAAAGCCTCATTTTATATTTGTGATATAATTTTTAACACTTTATAAAATGAAAACTAGATTTATATCATTAATTATTGCTGCTATATGTTCAATGAATATAATGCTATTAGGAGAAGATATTATTCCTGTATGCACTGAAAATGACCATCCAGATAATAAAAACCTTCCCAAAAGAATGCCGTCAAAACATTCTCCTTATGTCACCATCGATGACAATGATGTGTTACGCGTATATGGCGAATACAGTGATAATGTAACTGTAGTTGTTTTAAAAAATAACAACATGGTGTGGAGCGGGTATCCGTCAAGCACCAATAATCAATGCCAAGAGTTTACAATAACAGGATTGACTAAAGGCATAAGCTACACCCTATACCTTAACATCGATGAAACAACCTATATAGGAAATTTTGTAAAATAGATATAATATGCGCACGTTATATACTGAACATAACAGGGTAAAAAATGTCGTGGATGCCGAATTACGTTAATAGGAAGCATTTAATAATTAGTAACAACTATGCTTAAGAGTATATTTTCATTTCAAGAACTCTCAGAGTTAGAAGCATTGGAGGTTAAAGGAGGTCGTTCAGGCATAACTTTACAGTATCAATGCTCCAATTCAGTAGTAGGATGTGCTTGCGAATTGGACATGCAATGTGTCAATCGCAAAGCGGGATGCGCTTGTCCTGTCGATGAAAACGAGGACGGATTTGAAGCCGGAGGAGGCAAGGTAGAAGAACCTTAATTTTACTATTTAGGAGCAATATAAAATATTGCTCCTATTAAAACCATATAATTATGAAACCAAGTCATTACAACTATATCCTATCTAAAGACTCAAAAAGCTATTGGTATAACGGGGTATCACATAAATTCTTTACTCTCCCTATAGAATTGGGTAATAAGATAAAACCTTTAATTTGCAACCCTGAAATATTAAAAGAATCGGCACCATCCTTTTATCAAAAATTAGTCGACAATGAGTTTATAATTGATGATAATGTTGATGAAATTGAGGTAATCCGAAAAAGAAATCTTGAAACAATACATTCAAAAGATTATTTTTTAGTAATTTTACCGACACTGAATTGCAATTACAAATGCTGGTACTGCATACAGAATCACATTCCGTCAATGATGTCGCAGGAAACTATAACTCGAGTAAAGAAACACATTGATTACATGATTGATGAGCGAAATATCACATCTCTCCACATAGAATGGTTTGGAGGAGAGCCATTCATGTACTTTAAACAAGTGATAGCTCCAATTAGCGAATACGCAATAGAAAAATGTGATAAAGCTAAAATTCCATTTCTAAATTCAGCAACCACAAACGGATATTTTCTATCCTCTGATAAAATCAAAGATTTAAAACGGTTGAAATTTTCCGGATTTCAGATAACTTTGGACGGGGATAAAGGGAACCATGACAAAGTAAAATTCCAAAACGGCTGCGATTCAGCATTTGTACATACATTGGGCAACATCGACAAAATATTGTCGGCGTTAAAGGATATGAATATTGTTCTACGCATAAATTATACGCATAAAACATTAACTAACAAAATAGTAAGTCAAATCAATGAATACATCTCGCCGGAAAACAGAAAACAATTGACCATAACACCTAAAAAAGTATGGCAGGAAAGTGTTGACAAAAATTTCCAATTGTCAACTATTTCAATTCTTGATGAATTCAATGATTACGGATATAATGCAGCACGAATGGAAATCGTTGACAATTTCGTGCCCTGTTATGCTAATAGGGAGTATTACAATGCTATAAATTATAATGGCGGTGTTGTAAAATGCACTGCTTGCAATGATTTATATGAAAGCAATCCTCCCGGACAGCTACAGGAAGACGGAAAAATTGAATGGAAAAACAATTTTGACAAATTGTATCAAGAAAAAAGCTATGAGAATCCCAAATGTCTAAATTGCAAGTATTTACCCGTATGTATGGGAATTTGTCCTCGTGACCATGCAAAAAAACGTAATTATTGCAAAATGGATGCTCAAGATTCAAATATCGAAACTTCTTTAATAGATTTCATTGAACATTGCAAATAACGCGCACATGAAGACTGCCATGATTATAAAAGCCCTGCTGTGCCTGCTCTTCATCTCGGTTCCCGACTACGCCCTAAGCGACAATCGCGAGAAAAACGACACCACAATATCGCTGAAGGAGGTGACCGTACAGGCTGAGTTTGTGCAGTCGGTAGGCAACCGCGACGAGATAATCCTTACGAAAAAACAACGCGAATTCGGCACCAACGCACTTGATGCAATCTCAAGCCTGCCCCAGTTCTCGACCGCCATAAGCGCTACTTCACTGCAAACGGCCGACATGAGGAGCGTGGCGATATTCATCAACGGCATGCCGTCCGACGCAGCCACACTGCGCACCTATCAGGGTAACGACATAAAGAAGGTGACCTACTACCATGAGCCGCCGGCCAAATACCAGATGATGGCCTCAGGCCCGGTTATCGACGTGACGATACGCCGCCGCAAGGACCGCCTCTACAGCGCCTACATAAACGCCCTTAACGCAGTGACCACCGGTTACGGCACCGATCAGGCAAGCCTTACCTATGCCGACTCGCTCAATATGCTCACGGCCAACTACTTCATCGACTACCGCAATGTCGACCGAAGCACCAATGCCGACTACGACTACCGGTCGGCACTGTCATCCTACCGAAGCCGCGACGGACAATATTCGGGACATTACCAATACGGACAGCTCATATATCAGCGCTACCAGGGAGCCAACCTGTTCAACGCCAATGTGCGCTACGGCAACCGTCCGGGACACATAAGGAACAAGCAGTCGACTCTTTACACCGACAATGCACGCGACTTGTCAGGACTCAGGGACCATGACCTGCGCAGCGACGACGACCGCTGGAGCGCCGACCTCTACTTCAGGCATGACTTTGCCGGCAAACGCTCCCTTGCGGTGAATGTGGTAAACACATTCTCCTCATCGGAATCCCACAACCGGCTGTGGCTCAAGATGCCGGAGCAATACTCGTCGATGGACTACGATATACTCAACAACATCGACAACCGCTACTATTCGATAATAGCACAGGCCGACTACACCACGCCGCTGTGGAAAGGCGAGCTCAACACAGGCGCCTACTTCAACTACAAGGAGCTGCGCCAGTCCTACAACGGCGGCCCCGAATCCTATCTCAACATGCGCCAGCACTACGCCTACATCGCCTACACCGGACGCTATAAGCGACTGAGTTACTACGCGTCGCTCGGTGCCAATGCGGTTGCACAGCACCCCGTATCGGGCCAGAGCTTCGTCAACGTGATACCCTATTCGTCGCTCACACTCTTCTATCGGTTTACGCGCACATTCTCTACACGCCTCATCGCCAAGCTTAAGGGAACGCGACCCACTACCGGCGACCTTGCCGAAAACCGGGTCAACATCGACTCACGCTTCATCGCTACGGGAAATCCCGCCCTGAAGCCCTACAGGACATTCTCGCTGACATTTAAGCCCCAGTACTCTACATCCGACGGGTGGTTGTCGCTCTCTCCGTCAATCGAGTACCTCTACTCCCATCATCCCAACGTGCCGTGCCTGCTGTCGGATGGCGACAACATCGTCATGATGCCGATGAGGATAAATGCACGCAACGAGCTCAACGGCACGATGATAGTCAACTACTCGCCATGCAACTGGATGATGCTGCAGAGCTATTACCAGTACTTCCACGACGGATACTCAACGCCAAGCTCAACCATACGGCACAACTATCACCGCATAGGAGGCATGGTGGCGATGTCCTATCGCCGCTTGCAGTTCATCGCATCCGTCAACTCGCCCGACAAGTCATTTAGCGGCGACATGGTCACCCGCAGCGGCTGGCAGTACTACGCTTCGGTGTCATGGAAAAAGGGGGCGTTATCGGCCGGCGTGGAGTGGCGGTATGCCTCTCAGAACGACTACGTGCGTTACCGCGGCATAGGCTTCTCGGCCACGGAATCGACATGCTGGAAGGGGATGAAGAATCTTGTCGCCATAAACCTGACATACTTCTTCTCAAAGGGAAAGGCACGAAAGCAAGCCAAGAAGTCGCTCAACAACAGCGACAATGACTCAGGCCTGATCGACTCCAACACCGCCAAGCAGGATTAATCCCGCCCTTGCTTAAAGAAATGATACATAGGCATGTATTCTAAACAAGCTTTGCTATGGTATCGACTCCGGCGTCAACATAACCTACTGATAAACCTTTAGTCACCAATTAGATATACGGCGATGGACTTTCAATCAATCGGACGGCGATTCAGGCGGTTTCCCTGGATAAAACAGCGCGACTCGATGCAATGTGGCGTGGCATGCCTCACCATGGTATGCCGCCACTACGGATGGGCCTGTACGTTGTCGCAGATTGAAGAGCTATGCCACGCCACTACCGAAGGAGTGTCGCTGCGCGGTATGTCGCAAGCGGCTTCGGAACTCGGATTTGAAACCGCTTCGGTGCGCCTCTCTCCGGGTGAGCTGTCACAGTCGCCACTGCCGGCCATCTTGCATTGGAACCAAAACCACTTCGTGGTGCTCTACCGCATCGACCGCCGGGGCCGTTATCACATAGCCGACCCTGGCAAGGGGCTGCTAACCTACAGCCGTGATGAGTTCATGCGGCGATGGGCAAGCACACGAAGCGGCGACGAGGACCGGGGCATAGCCCTGCTACTTCAGCCCGGACCCCGCTTCGGGCAATCGGACGCTGAATCGGAACAGGCGGGTGAGCGTCGCTCGTTCAGGTTTCTCGTCGGCTACATAAAGCAGTATCGGGGTTACTTCGCCCAGATATTCCTCGGGCTTCTGCTCGGATGCGTGCTGCAGCTTGCCATGCCGTTTCTCACACAGGCCATTGTCGACCGTGGCATCCACGATGCCGACATAGGCCTTATATGGCTCATCCTGCTCGGCGAACTCATGATAGTGACCGGACGCACCGCCACCGACTTTATACGCCGCTGGCTCCTGCTCCACATCTCGATGCGCATCAACATCTCGCTTGTGAGCGACTTTTTCATCAAGCTGCTCAAGCTGCCTATGTCGTTCTTCGACACAAAGCTTATGGGCGATCTGCTGCAACGCATGAGCGACCACTCGCGCGTGCAGTCGTTTCTTACCGGGCAGACTCTCGGCGTAATGTTTACGATGCTGAGCTTCATTGTGTTTGGAGTCGTGCTGTTTGTCTACAGTCAATTGATTTTCATGGTGTTTGTCATCGGCAGCCTCTGTTATGCCCTGTGGATATCGGCATTCCTGCGTCGACGCAAGGTGATCGACTATGAACTGTTTGAGTGTCAGGCCGTGAACCAGAACCGCACCTACCAGTTCATCACCACCATGCAGGAGATAAAGCTGCAGGACTGTGAGCGTCGACGACGCTGGGAGTGGGAGGATGCGCAGGCCGACCTCTTTGAGGTGCAGATGCGCTCGCTGAGCCTTCAGCAGACCCAGGAAGCCGGTTCGATATTCATCAACGAGGTCAAGAACATCGTCATAACGGTGTTTGCCGCTACTGCCGTAATCAACGGTGACATGACTCTCGGAGCCATGCTCGCCGTGCAATATGTCATCGGACAGCTCAACTCGCCCGTGGCACAAATCATGAGCTTCATCTACTCGCTTCAGGATGTGAAGATATCGCTTGAACGCATCAACGAGATACACGGCCGACGCAACGAGGAGGACGACGGAGAGCTCCTAACCCGCTATGCCGACGACATGAATCGTTCGATAACGTTGAACGGCATCGACTTCAGGTATGACCTCCATGCGCTGAAGAACACCCTCGACAACATAACCTTTACGGTGCCTCAGGGGCAAGTGACGGCCATAGTTGGGGCGTCGGGCAGCGGAAAGACCACGCTGATTAAACTGATGCTCGGCTATTACCCGGTCAATTGCGGGAGCATAGACATAGCCGGTGCCGACATCAACCGCTACAGCATGACATGGTGGCGCAGGCGGTGCGGAGTGGTGATGCAGGAGGGTGTCATATTTTCGGAATCGATAGCGCGCAACATAGCGGTGAGCGACGGCGATATCGACGAGGCCCGGCTCGAGGAGGCCGCCCGAACGGCATGCATCCATGACTACATCATGTCGCTGCCGCTGAGATACAACACCAAGATAGGACGCGACGGGGTGGGCCTGAGCCAGGGACAGAAACAGCGCATACTCATTGCCCGTGCCGTGTACCGCAACCCCGACTACATATTTCTCGACGAGGCCACCAACTCGCTCGACGCTCGCAACGAGCGGGAAATCGTGAGCAACCTGTCACGGTTCTACCGTGGTCGCACGGTGGTGGTAGTGGCCCATCGACTGTCGACGGTGCGTGACGCCGACAACATAATCGTGCTCGATGCAGGGCGAATTGTAGAGTCGGGCAACCACGACTCGCTGATAGCGGCCCGCGGACACTACTATAACCTTGTTAAAAACCAACTTGAACTTGGAAACTGAGATGGAAAACAATCATGGCCGACAACCTGCTGACACTCACGACCGCATAGAGCTGCGCTCCGACAAGGTGCGTCACATCATCGGCACGCGTCCGCCCGCAGCCGTGCGCTACGGAACGCTTATCGTCGTAGTCGTCATGGCATTGATTATGATTGCCGCCGCTATAATTCCATATTCTCCCGATGGCACAACCCTGTTACAGCGTCTGCTCCCCTGAGCAGCTCTCTTATGCAAAAGCAGCGGACTTCGGGGGGGCCGGAATCCGCTGCTTTGCATTTATGTAAGGTTTGACCTTGGTGAAGGTATCCATTTCATCCTTTTCGGGTTTATTTTTCGTTGACAAGTGTCATGCCAAGCTGTATCGCCTCCTCATTCATCGGCAGCAGGTGATGATGACGCTCGGGAAGAGTCTTCTTCAATCCGCGCATCACGGCGTCGAGAGGCACAAGGTCGCGTATGCCGAGAAGTGCGCCAAGCACAACCATGTTGTAGGCCTTGCTGTTGCCCATGTCAAATGTCGCGTCCATCGCCTTTATCTCGTGTACGGTGATGTCGCCGCGTTGGGGAGCGCGGTGTATGCCGTAGGAGTCATATATCAGCAGTCCGCCGGGCTTCACCTTAGGCTCAAACTTGTCGAGGCTCTGCTGGTTAAGCACCACGGCTATGTCGTAGCTGTCGAGCACGGGCGAGCTTATGGGAGTGTCGCTGAGTATCACGGTCACATTGGCCGTACCTCCGCGCTGTTCCGGGCCGTAGGCCGGCATCCAGCTCACCTCAAGGTCGTTCATTAAAGCGGCGTAGGCAAGTATTTTGCCCATCGACAGCACACCCTGTCCGCCAAATCCGGCTATGATTATCTCTTCCTTCATTTCTTCACTGTGTTTTTAAGGTCGCCCAGCGGATAGTGGGCAAACATGTTTTCTTCCATCCACACATTGGCTTCGTGAGGAGTCATCTTCCATCCCGAGCTGCATGTGCTCACGATCTCCACCACCGAGGTGCCGAGGCCCTCCATCGAGTTGCGGAACGCCTGCTTAAGCGCGGCCTTGGTCTTGCGCACATTGGCCGGGGTGTGCACCGACTGACGGGTGACATAGCACGTACCCTCCAGCATGGCGAATATGGGGCCTATCTTCAGCGGATAGCCGTTAAGGTCAACACGGCGGCCGTAGGGGGTGGTAGATGTCTTCATGCCTTCAAGCGTGGTGGGCGCCATCTGGCCGCCCGTCATGCCGTATATGCCGTTGTTGATGAATATGATGGTGATGTTCTCGCCACGGTTGGCAGCGTGAATCGACTCGCAGGTTCCTATTGCGGCAAGGTCGCCGTCGCCCTGATAGGTGAACACCATGCGGTCGGGCGACAGTCGCTTAACGGCAGTCGCAATTGCCGGAGCACGACCGTGGGCGGCCTCGATCCAGTCGATGTCGACATAATTGTAAGCAAACACGGCGCATCCCACCGGTGCGATTCCTATCGTCTTGTCCTCAAGGCCCATCTCATCCACAATCTCGGCAATCAGCTTGTGCACAACGCCGTGGCTGCATCCGGGGCAGTAGTGCATGTGGTTGTCGTTGAGCAGGCGAGGCTTGGTGTAGACCTTGTTCTCAGGTTTGATTATATCTTTGATATCCATTGTCGTTTAGTCGGTAACAGCATTATTGACTATTGTTTATTGGCCTCGGGGAAATAGTTGAAGAACGCGTCGACAACCTCCTGCGGATTGGGAACGATGCCGCCAAGACGGCCGTAGTGGTACACGGGCACCGAGTCGTGGCATGCGAGGCGCACATCCTCTATCATCTGGCCGGCGTTTATCTCCACCACGAGGATTCCCTTGACATGCGAAGCGAGGCGCTTGATCTCCTCGGTGGGGAACGGCCACAGCGTTATCGGGCGAAGCAGTCCTATCTTCACCCCTTGTGCACGGGCCTCCTCGACACACTTCTGACAGATGCGGGCGATTGAGCCGAAAGCCACAATCAGGTAATCGGCATCGTCGGTGTCGTAGCTCTGGAAGCGCACCTCGTTCTCCTCGATAATGCGGTACTTGGCCTGCAGGCGGTTGTTGATCTCCTCCATCACGGCCGGGTCGAGCTCGAGGGTTGTCATCACGTTGCGCGAGCGGGTCGACGGCTTGCCGGTCACCGCCCAGGGACACTGCTCGGCAATCTCGGCGTCGGTGCGACGCTTGCGCTGGGTAGGCAGCACCACCTTCTCCATCATCTGTCCCACGATTCCGTCGGCAAGAATGATTGAGGGAGTCCTGTACTTGAACGCCAGGTCAAATCCGAGTCCCACGAAATCGGCCATCTCCTGCACCGATGAGGGAGCAAGAGTTATGAGCTTGTAGTCGCCGTGACCGCCGCCCTTGGTAGCCTGGAAATAGTCGGCTTGCGAGGGCTGTATGGTGCCGAGTCCGGGGCCTCCGCGCATCACGTTGATGATGAGAGCGGGCAGCTCGCCGGCGGCTATATAGCTTATACCCTCCTGCTTCAGGCTTACGCCGGGCGAAGAGGATGAGGTGAAAACAGCCTTGCCACAGGCGGCACCGCCATACACCATGTTGATGGCCGCGATTTCGCTCTCGGCCTGAAGCACAACCATGCCGGTTGACTCCCAGGGCATCAGCTCCTCGAGGGTTTCAAGGATTTCGCTCTGCGGCGTAATGGGATAGCCGAAGTAACCGTCGGCTCCGTATCTAATTGCGGCATGGGCTATAGCCTCATTGCCTTTCATCAATTTTATATCTTCTTTCATAATTTATGCGATACCACGATTGATCATTTATTTTATAACCACACGGTACACCTCGATGCACCCGTCGGGACAGACAACTGCACAGCTCGAGCATCCTATACAGGCTTGCTCATTGGCCATGTAGGCAAAATGATAACCACGGTTGTTTACTTCCTTTGACTGGAGAGCCAAAACATCGGCAGGACAGGCCATGACGCACAGGTTGCAGCCTTTGCAACGCTCCTCGTTTATTACCACCGCCCCTTGAACTTTTGCCATATATGTATGATTTAGTTGAAAATGCGTCAGCAAATATAAGAATTTATTCCATTGCTTAGCAAATTTTAACAAAACCTTAACCTATGGCACATTATGCGGAAAAATGTGCCATAAAGGCCTGTGACATTATAAATTACACCGATTTCAAGCATCATTGTGAAAAAAGTAGCAGCATAACGGGCGACAGAGCAACAAATTGCAATGTAGGGAGCATGTCGTCACACAATCTTGACATAACGGCGGGAAAACGGACTGCGACGGCGCAGCACCGGCTCGGGCATCCCCGACGCCACATAAAGCCCTATGGCACGAGTCATGAGAATGTCGTCATGGTGGCCGGGCTTTGCCGCGAATCGGCCCGACTGCCGGCACTCATAGACGGCCAGTTCGTCACACGCATCGACATCGCGCTCCACATAGGCATCGTCGCGCACCACGCCTATGAGATGATTTATGACGATGCTCTTGGTCGAGCGGTTGGTGTGAAATCCCACGCGAAGCTCCTCGCCGCCTCGCACGCTGTCGAGCAGCGGTCGACGGTAGAGATTGGGGTAGACATGATTCAGCTCCGACAACATGTAGAGTGAGTGCTCGCCGTCGGTGTTTTCGGTTTCAAGAGTGTTGCTCTCGATTACCAACAGAGCCGAGTCATACCACTGCGCTATTGACGCGGCACGCCATGTGAGCAGGTCGTGGTCGATGTGTCCGCGCCACTGTGCGGCAATCTCCGGCTTGCCCGACGCACCCATGCGGTCGATCACGGCGATGACCGAGAAGTCGCTTGCAGCCGAGCGGCCTCCGATGTCAACCGCCACGACATAGCGGTTGTTCCAACGCGACATCCCGTTGTCAGGAAAATGCCACACCTTGAGCGGCCCGCGCGAGTCGGCGACAAAGCGCACACCCTCCAGCGCACCGAATCCCTTGAGCGAGAGAGCTGTCACATCGCCCACAGCCACGGGCGGCAGGCATCGCTCGCGCAGACGGCTCACAAGGTCGATGCCAAATACACCGTAGCCGGTGTTGGCAAATGCCTCCACATCGTCTAAAGGATACTCGGCGGCCATCAGCTCGCGCGACGGATACTCACGGCGCTTGTCGTGATACCACTGAATCTGCTCCAGCGTGCAGCCGTCGTCCCACAGCTTGCGCTCATAGTCGTCCATCGCCTCCCATAGCGCAGCGGCATCGCGCACCTCGTCGGCGTAGATGTCGATTTCGGTCCACGGTACAAACACGGCGGCCTTGTCGCTCTCGCCGCGCACCGAGCGCAGCCACTCGGCATGGAAATAGTTGCCCACGCCGTTGGCGGTGCTTTCAAGCACGATGAGGGTGAGCGGAGCACGCGCTATGCCTCCGCACACGGCACGGATGAACCCTTCGGGCGAGCGCATGGCGGTATCGGGCCAGAAAGCCACCTCGCTGAGATGAGCCATTGCATAGTCGGAACCGCGCACAGCCTCCTGCCCCTCGCTCGATCCAACGGTGACACGGCAATCACGCCCCGAGATGACACGGGTGTTGATCGACCGCTCGTAGGGACGGAACTGCGGAGGCGACTCTTCGGCCCAATACTCCTGCGGATAGCAGGCAAGCATCTTGGTGTACATGCCCCTGATGGATGCGGCAGTGTCCTTGACATGGGCGCAGATGAGCGAGTGCCAGTTGCGACACTGCGTACACTGAATCCATGCCATATACATCTGCACAAGCGTGGAGCCGCCCCACTGACGCGCCTTTAGCATAATCAGCCTCAACGGTCGGCCGGCAAGGCGCTGCTTCTCGAGCACGCCAAGCACTCGACGCTGCGGACGATTAAGCACGAATGGCACATCGCGCCCCGTGAGCTTGTCCTTAATCTTGACGCACTTGGCCGCCCAGTACTCGAAGTCGTAGATCGAGCGCAGTTTCACCCATCCCACGGCATCGCCCGACGCGGCAATGTAGCAACGGTCGTCGAGCATGGCCTCAGGCACCAGTTCCGGCAAATGAGAGTCGGGGCTGTCAACCTCACGGCGCACGCCGAGGCAACCGATACCTCTAATCGGGTCGTAATCGACAACGCGACTGCGGTTGCGACGCACGTTCTCGCGCAGGATTTCGTCAATATTTACGCCTTCCATCGCCGAAGTCAACTAAAAACCGAGCAATCAAGGCCCCGGAGTCAACGGTGCCCGCCAAGCTCACAGTGAGGAAACGGCGCGCCGGCCCGAGAATGCGGCGAGTGACGACATTCCACACAGGGGCCTCAAAATCGACCGACAAAAGGTTGTGGGGATGTCCCGAGCCATTGTCGCCCGACAGGTTCATGGTCAACTTGCCACGACCGGCCGACATGACACACGACAGCCGTGAACAGTGGCGCAGGGCATACGGCTCAGGCAGCTCGACACGCGAATGCAACGCCACATCGACCTCGCCGACACTCTCGACCGAGGCATCGAGCAATGCTGTGCCGGTGGTGATGTAAAGGCGGCTGCCCGACGAAAGCATCGACTGCGGAACGACGCCCTTGCGCACATACCACAACGAACGTGGATTCATGACCCTGACGGTGCCGTCGGCCGCAACATGCCACAACTCGCCGCGCGACACGCTCCAGGCCACAGCATCGCCGCCGCAAGAGCGCACAACGGTTTGAGCCCTCGAACCGGTGACTTTCAGCAGGTCGCCTGAGGCCACGGCATATACACCATCGGGTGAAAAGGCCACGCAGTCGCGCGACATCACACACCGGCTGTCGATGATGTGGGCCGAGGCGAGCGACATAGAGGAGTTCACCGCCACGGCATATATTCCCGACGAGGTGAATGCGTAGAGATGACGGCGAGCGAAGTCCCATGCACTCGACGACCCTGAGGCGGCGGTAAGGGCCGTAACGGCGCCCTGCGACACGGGAAGCTGCGAGAGCGGAGCAAGCGGAGAGGAGGCCGAAGCGGCAACAATCAATCCGGGACGGCGCGAGCTGACACGCTCCATCAGAGGCGATATAACTTCGTGAGCCGTGGAGTTGTCCTCAACCGCAACGGGGGTGCAGTCGACAGCCGATGAACAGGCCACCGTGCCGTCAGGACCGGGAGCAAGCATGAAAGTGCGTGTAAACACGATGCCGTCGGTGCGGGTGATGCGCACCTCCATCTTCGTTGCATCGGGGTGGGGATAGGCCACCACAGGCCATAGCGAAGCGGGTGCATTGTCATCGCCACCCGAGGAGCGCGAAATAATCTCCTTGCGACCGTCGCGTGAGGTTATCGTGACACGAGTCACCGCATTCCATCCCACACCGCCCGTGGTCGATGCGGCAAGCTGGTCGGCTCCCGAGGGCAAGGCGTGAACGGGGGTTATGTCGCCCCATACCGCCATGTCGCCTACAAGTGCGGCGGAAGCGGCCGTAAATGTGTGAGGAAGCGAGAGCTCAAAGGGAGGAGTTTCGGGAATGGACTTTACGGCAAGAGCAATCTGCACCGAGCGGCCATCGTAGGGCACATTGTATTTGTAGGACCAAGGGAGAGGAACAAGAGTGCCGCCTTCGGGGGCTATTCCGCCCTTGAAGGGATTGGTATAGCGGGCGGCTACCTTGGCAATCAGGTCAAAGCGTTCAAAAGCACGCTGAACCATCGAGGGATATTCGCCGACAAGAGGCATCCTGACAGAAAAGGGACGAATCGAGCCATCGGGAGAGCCAAGTGAAACACGGGCCGACTCGGAGCGGCGCACAGGGTCGAGCGGTGGAGTGACGAGCAGTTCGAGAGCAACAGCCTTGTCGGCCCACGGCGAATCAACAACGGCGGGCGAACGCAATGCAAGCCGGAAACCGGTGAGCGAAATGTCAACTCCACTGCTCATCGACATGTTGCCGCCGCTTGTGTAGAGCCTTGCGTTAAGCGGCTTCACGATTTCAAAGCCTCGTGGCGAAACGAGAACCGGGGTGGAACGATACAACACGGCGCCATCGTCGCCGATTATACGATAGGCAGCAAGGACGGGATGCACGTAGTAGTCCTGCGAGAGAGCCGAATTGCTCAAACGGTCGTAGGACTCCATAAGCAGACGGTTGAGCATGCGACTGTCGCCGGGCTGCATAGTCATGCCGGCCGGCGAGTATTCGTCGTCAAAATCGAGAAATCCGGAGGTTTCACGGAATTCACGTTCATTGGCTATTTCAATCCCTACGGCAGGGAAATCGGGATTCAATCCCAATTCGCGCCACTGCTCCGAAATCATGTCGTAACAGGCTCTCCAAGGGCCTTCATCGGTCATGACAATCAACATTGGGCCGTCGACAACGGCACAACCAGGCGCCGAAGGTAGTGTGGCAATTTTGGTCACACGGCCTCCACGGACAGCCGAAAGTGCAAGTCTATCAACGATAAAGAGGGTTTCGGTGCCGTCGTCGTGGCTGAATGAGGTGAGCAACGACCCGGGGAGATCGACCACGGTCGAGGGCATGCCTACGGGATTGAGGATTCCGTTGTTTTCGCGGAGGTTAATCACGGAGTTGTCGGGGTCGGCGAAGGCTGAGAGCTTGGCCGGAATGGTTAGACAGGAGTCTTTCATAGTTTTACGGATTAAAAATTTTTTTCTGCAAATATAATATCGGGAAAGGGCGGATTTCACCCCATAATGTCGCGAAGCGATGGGTATGGGGGGGGTGTGGGTGGTGTTGTGCAACCCGCAAGGGTTCTAGTGGTCGGAAGACACAGCAAAAAGTCGAGCCTGGTTGTTATATCAAAAAAACAGATATGACTACACAGCACCCAAAAGATAATGTAACAGCCATCGGGGTGATAAAAAACCTCCCATACGATAAAATCTCAGAGATAGCGGCCAAAACAAAGGTCGATTACAAAGCAAAAAAATTACGTGGAGTAGACATGATGGACGACTGCATATTTGCAATGCTGTCTTCATCTCAGGTCAGTCAAAGGATTATATCGATAAAAAATGGCATCCCGCTGATGACGGACACAAATGGCACCTCTGACAGCAAGCGCACAGTGGTGGTTCATTCATCTTTCAGCGAGCGGCTGACCAGGATAAATATAGATTTTTTCAAAGAGGCATATGCACTGATATGCTCCAAATATCTTAAGTATGTACCCGATGCTGTACTGGATGACATGCAAATAATACGCGTTGACAGCACCATGGTCGCCGAGACCTCAAACAAACTTGTGGAGGGTTTCTCTACCGGCATGACAAAAAATACATCTTCAGACCGGAGACAACTCAAGTACACCATGGCTTATAACGGACTCAACGTTGTGGCGGCCAATGTCTTTACAGAAAGGACATATTCTGCCGACAATGCCCCGATAAGCAAGACTGTGGCACAATGTCTGCGTAAAAGGGCGGGGATGTCGAATGGATATGTCTTTGACAGAGGCTTGAAGGATGTGGATGATTTCAAATGTATCGCGAAACTGACAAAACAGAACCGGGCCTTCTTCGTCGGGAGGCTCAACCTAAACCGCTGCACACAACCCGTAGAAACGATGTTGCCCGAAGACTCTGTGCTGGCAGACAATGAAGTGGTAGTGACCGCGGATGACAAGGGTTATCTCAGAGCCAAACAATCCGACAAATGGGATACCTCATGCCTTTACAGGATTATACGGGTTAGATTCAAGACACCGCGTCCGGAATCTCCACGAAACACCAGACGCCACGCCCGACACTATGATGACGAGATGGTCTTGATTACCAATAACTTTGAGAAAGATGCCATCGAAATTGTCCAATATTACCGAAGGCGCTGGGATATTGAGGTATTCTTTAAATTTCTCAAACAGGATCTGAGCTTTTCACATTTTATATCAACAAATGTACACGGAATACAGGTAATGCTGTATATGACCCTGATTGTCGCCCTGCTGGTTAAAATATATTCCATTGCCCATAATATGGGGCCACGCATAGCCAAACAGGCCATCATGACAGAATTGATTAGATATCAGACAGAAACGATAAAAAGACTTGAGGCTCAAGTAAAATCAATGAAATCAGAGGTCAATAATCTAAAAATCAAAATACTATCGTTACAAACCTCTTCCGACCACTAGAACCGCAAGGGGTTGTGGTTTGTGGGTGCGGGCCTTTCCACGGGTAGGCCTGCGGCCAACCCGCGGTTAAGTACATGTAATGCCTTCGACATAATGCAGGGTTGCGGGGAGTGGGAGCGAGGGTGGGAAAAAGGAGGCGGGGGCGGCCGATTGGCCGTCCCCGCCGGTAGGGTGTTGGAGAGTGGGTGTTTATACTACGTCTTCGTCGGCGACTGCGTCTTCCCAGTTGGTCCACATTTCAACTGATTCGTCGTATCCGTCGTAACCGTAGTTCTGACGGAGGGGCGCTCCGAAGTTGGCAGTGATCACGGAGTTGGGAACGGGCCAGAAGAGGTTGCGCTTGTCGAGCTGGTAGTTGAGGATTACCTTTGACACAATCTGGCCATGGTTGAAGAGGCTGTAGCGTGTGCAGCGCTTGAACCAGTAGCTACCTCCCGAAAGGTCGGTGCCGCTCTGCTTGTCCCAAGTGTTGAGGTCGTAGGTTTCGCCCCATTCGTCGGGCTGGCCACTGCGTGCAAGACACCATGAGATACGGGTCATTTCGGGCTGGCGCCACTCTTCGAGATAGAGCTCGCGAGCGCGTTCGTCGAGGATGTCGCCGATTGTCACGGTGGTGAACATCTTCTTGGCGTTGGCGCGTGCGCGCACCTTGTTTACATCCTGAGCTGCTCCTGAGGCGTTGCCCTGATAGAAGCGTGCTTCGGCGCGGAGGAGGTAGGTTTCGGCAAGGCGGAAGAGGTACATGTTGCCATTAGAGCAGTTGGCACCTTTGGTGGCACCGTTGAACTGGTCGGCTCCCATGTTGCCTGATGCGCTCTGGTCGAGGACATAGATCTTATACAAGGGAATGGGATACCAGCTGCGGATTGTGTCCTTGCAAAGGAGCTGACCTGCAGCGACAACGAGCTCGCCCTTGTCGTTGTAGTAGTCCTCATCGGCGTAGAGGCGCATGTTCTCGCCCTTGAAGTCGGAGTTGGGACGGTTGTAGCGGATGTCGGTCATTTCAACCCAGTTACCCATCTGACGGTTGTGACGGAGGTCCTGCTCGTCGAGCTCGCCGTCGTACATCCACAACTCGCGGTTGTAGTACTTGGATGTGCGGAAGCAACCGATGCCACGGCCGAGCACGCGGAGCCAGTCGAGATTGTCGTCATACTCGGAGCGGTTGCGTGCGAAGTTGTAGGTGGGCGAACCGAGTCCGTGGGGGTCGAGGATGTCGCCGTTGGACCAGTGTACTTCGGTGGCGCGCATTGTGGGATAGTAGGTGAAGTTCTGGGCGTTGAAGTTGAGGATGGGGAGGATGGTTTCGGTGTTGGCGGGGATTGCCACGTTTTCACCGCGATGGAGGTCCCAAACTACGTTACGCGATACTTCCCAAGTGTTGGGGTTGCCTGAGGGCACGAATGTACCGAAGGGCTGCTCCATGAGGGCGAGTCCGTGGTTCTCGATGAGGTCGGTTGCCATGGCTTCGGCCTTGGCGTATTCACCTACAGTGAGGTAGCACTTAATGAGGAGCTGCATACAAGCTTCCTGGTTTACCTCGCCGTAGTTGGGCATATCCTTCATCGAGGGCACATGCTTCACGGCAAACTCGAGGTCGTGAACAAGCATCTCGAAGATGGCCTGCTTGCTGGTCGACTTGTAGTTCTGCTTGGGCACCTGGATGATTTTGGTGATCAAGGGTATGTCGCCAAAGAGGAGCACCATGTGATAGTACTTGTAGGCGCGGTGGAAGTAGGCGCGGCCCTTGTAGGCGTCGCGAGTTACCTCGTCGAGCGATGTTACACCGTCGATGTAGGTCAACACGGTGTTGGCATACTTGATACCGTCGCAAGAGCGGTTGTAGAATCCAATCATTGAGTTGGAGTCGCCGTGAGTTGCCATACCGGAGGTGGGTGTAATCTTGTTGGCGATATCGTCCATTATACCGCCGCCGGCATCGGTCTTGGCATACAGGCCTATATCGGACATGAAATAGGTGGATGCGATGGGGAGCATGTTGCCGTTACCGTCCATGAGCATTTCCTTGTAGGACAAGTCGCAGCGGGCGAGCGCCGACTTAAGTCCGGCCTCGGTGTTGTAGGTTGTCGTGGGCTCATAGAACGACAGGGGGTCCTGCTCCAGGAATGAGTCGGAGCAACCGGCAAGCGCAGTCAATGAGGCGACACCGGCCAAGCACTTGATTATGTTGTTGTTTATGAATTTCATGTTGTTGTTTTATTGATAAAATGTTTATCTAAGTTACTGTAGTCGGGATTAAAGTGTGATGTTAAGGCCGAAGTTGAACTTACGGGTTGCAAGACCGCCTGTTTCGGGGTCGCCATACTCCCATCCTGAGATTGTGCAAACGTTGTTGCAGCTTGCAGTGATGCGGAGTTTCTCGATAGCCCACTGGCGAGTCCACTTCTGAGGAATTGTGTATCCGACAGTTATGTTGTCAAGACGAACGAAGTTGCGGTTGTAGAGCTTGCTTACGCCTCCTGAAAGACCGGTGTTGGGACCCTTTGCCTCAAGACGACCGTAGTCGTTGGTGGGATTGTCGGGAGTCCAGTACTTCTTGGCGGGCACGTTGAAACCGTTGGTGACAACCGAACCTCCGTTGTCGCTGTTGAGCCAGTATCCTGCAAGGCTCTTGTGGCCCATGTAGGAGTAGAGCGAGAAGGAGATTGTAAGGTCGTTCCAGAGGGTGAACTCGTTGCGCATGTTCCAGTAGATGGGAGGAGCGGTAGTGCCGAGGTAAACCTTATCGTTGTCGTTGTAAACGGGGATGCGGGTTCCGTCGTCGAGGATCTTGTCGTCGTCGGTGTAGTTGTTCTTAACCTTGATATCACCGGGTACCTGACCTACGAGTGCGGCGGCAGCGATGTCCTCGGGAGTGTTCTGCCAAACGCCGTCGGTTTCGTAGTACCAGATTTCACCGATAGGATGGTTGATGTACCAGCCGTTGGAAGTGTCGTCGCGCTCAACACCGTTCTCGTCGTAGTCGTAGTAGAGGTGCTTGATGCGGTTCTTGTTGTAGGAGAAGCCTACAGAGGTGTTCCACACTAAGTCGCGGTTCTTGATGTTGGTCGAGTTGAGCGAGAACTCAAAACCGGTGTTCTGCACTTCACCGAGGTTGGCAGCGATAGAGCTGAATCCGGTGAACGAGGGCAGACGCTGCGACATGATCATGTCCTTGGTGATCTTGTGGTAGAAGTCGAGGCTACCGGTGAGTCGGTAGTTCAGAATCGAGAAGTCAAGACCGACATTGTAGGCGTGAGTCTTTTCCCAAACGAGGTCGGGAGCACCGAGTCGGCTCATAGAAAGGGTGTTGACGATGACGGGCTTTCCGCTCTTGTCGAGGTAGGCCATGGGGCTTCCGAGAGTAAGGTTGGCAAGGGTCTTGTAGACATCGCCAAACTCGCGGTTACCGTTGGTACCCCAAGAGAGGCGCAGCTTGGCATTGTCGAGCCAGTCGCGGGTATTCTCCATGAATTTTTCCTCGGAGAAGTTCCAACCAAGACCAACCGAACCGAAGTTACCCCAAGGATGGTTGGCACCGAATCCCGAGTAACCGTCGCGACGGAATGTACCGGTGATCATGTAGCGGTTGTCGTAGCTGTAGAATACGCGACCGAGATAAGATGCTGCGGTGTAGTGGCTGTCGTAGGTGCTGAAGGAGCTTTGTTCCTTGTTGCCGCCGGCAGTGTAGTGGAATCCGAGCACATCGGTGGGCGTGATGTTGCGGGCGTAGATGTTGTCGCTCCAGTACTTGTGGTCCTCAGCTTCCTGAACGAGAGTTACAGTAAAGCGGTGGATGTCGGCGATTGTGCGGTCCCAGATAAGGGTGTTGTTTAGGTTCCAGTCGAAGTTCTTGGAGTTGCTACGGTTAACACCTCGGTCGGCGGGCGATGCTCCGGGGAGGTCGGCCGACATGTGATAGTAGTCGTGGTACCACTGCATGCGCGGGGTGATGTTGAACTGATAGGAGAATCCAAGGGGAAGGTTGACCTTCACGTTGAAGATTGAGTTCAACACGGTGTAACCGCGGTCGAGGTCGTAGTACTGATTGTCGAAGAAGTAGTTGTAACCGGCACCGTTGGCAGCAAAACCTGTCATAGGATACTGGTTGTAGCTACCGTCCTCGGTGTACATGCCTGCGTAGGGAGAGTTGCGGAGCATGTTGGCGTCCCAGTAGTTGGAGCCGAGCGATACCTGCATGTCGCCGTCGGAACGGTTCTGGAAGTTAACCTGTGCACCTACTTCGAGCCAGTCGGTAACCTGAGTGTGCAACTTCAAGCTTGCGCGGAAAGCGTCGTAGTCGTTACCACGCACAACACCTTCATTTTTCATGTAACCGATAGACATGTAGTAGTTGACGCGCTCCGAAGCACCCGAGATGCTTGCATTGTAGTCCTGGTTAAGACCGGTGCGGAACACGGCGTCGTTCCAGTCGTAGTAGTTGCCTGCGAGGAAGTTGGACATCATCAAGGGAGCGTTGTCCATAGACATACGGCGGGCGTAGAGCTCCAATGCCGATTCACCTGCAGCAGCACCGAAACCGGCTGCGCCGATGTTGGTCATCCAAGCTGATTGCTCGGCATCGCTCAGGCGAGAGGGATTGTCGAAGTAGCCTTTGGGATATAGGATGGGCTTGCCTTCGGCCTTGGTGTCGCGTGCATTGTAGTAGCCGTAGAGGCCGTCTTCGCCGATTCCGTAGGTGTAGTACATCTTGTACCAGTCCTCACGGTAGGTTTCCCAGTTTGTGCGGTCGAAGAAGTCGCGATAGGCCGACTTGGTGTTTACGGCGAGGTTGGCGCTCACGTTGATCACGGGCTTTCCTTCCTTACCTTTCTTGGTGGTGATGATGATTACACCGGCGGCAGCCTTGGCACCGTAGATGGCGGCTGAAGAGGCATCCTTGAGAACATCGATCTGAGCGATGTCGTCGGGATTGATTTCAGAAAGCTCGCCGTAGAATGCCATACCGTCGAGGACGATCATAGGGCTTGCATTGGTACCGAGGGAGTTCTGTCCGCGCAACTGGATTGAAGCGCTCTGACCCTTGGCCGATGCGTCGTAACCAATCTGCAGACCGGCAGTACCTCTAAGAAGGTCTTGCACCGAACCGGGATTGGTGTCGGCAATTTTTTCAGGATTGATTTGCACAACAGAACCTGTAAGGTCCTTCTTACGCATTGTGCCGTAACCAACTACAACGACCTCGTCGAGAATCTGAGAGTCCTCTTTCATCTCTATCTTGATGTTGTTTTGGTCAGTAATAGGCAGTTCAACAGTGACATATCCGATGTAGGATACCTGCAGGACATCGCCTTTTGACACGTTTAAGGCAAACTGACCGTTGATGTCGGTCATAACACCATTATTAGGATCACTCTTGACTTTCACGGTAGCACCTATCAGAGGGTCCCCAAGTTCGTCCAGCACTTCTCCCTTTAGAGAGTACTGTTGCGCACTAAGGCTTACAATTCCAACAAGGAGGAATGTCAGCCACGTAATGAATCGATGTTTTTTCATTGGCAATTAATAATTACTATATTTAACTAAATGCTTCTTGTAAATTTTACAATCCCCTTTACAATCTTTTTCACCTTAGAAATAGTATTCATAGTACGTTTCCTTACACGACAAGAGCGTTTAAATGCTTGTCGAAAACCTGTTTCGGATAGTTCCGATTGCCTGTTAACTCTTAAATATCGTCAAATCAATTTTTGCATCTCTTACCAAGAGATACTTAAATCTGCCGCAAAGATAGTTATTTTTTTGAAAACAATACATTTTCACCAAAAAAATTATAAATAAATTTTTCGATTTTAATACTGTTTTATCAAATTGTTGATTTTGTACATCCTTAATTTATTGGAATATAATCAAGTGAGGAGCTAAAGTATCTCTTGGTAAGAGATTTTTATCTTTTTACGTTAAAATATGACAGAGGGGACTTATTGTAAAAAGTAAGATAAGCTTAGCGTATCGTTTATTCCTAATAATGACGCATATACTATGGCGTCGAGCGCGACCTGATCAGCGCGATTTTTATACATTATCTATTTTGGAAGTAGGGCGGCTGTGCGGCCGGGGCATGGGTTGGGCCTATGGGCTCCCCGCGGTTTCACACATGTAATGCCTGACGGCATATACGTGAGTGCTAAATTGGGTGTTATTGGGTGGAGCGTTTTATTGGGCAGCTAACGCAGCCCTCTTTCTTTTTTATGGCTTTTTTATACCCGTGCTGCGGACGCCTAACGGCGACCTTGCGCGGGCCTAACATTATTGAGCAGCTAACGCAGCTCTACGCTAACGCGGGGGTCTGCTGGCGTGTGGTGTGCGCCCTGCGCTGCGCGGGGCGAAAGCGTGGGGATATGTGGGTGCGTGGAGTGCAACCGCAGGGGTTGTAGGGTGGGTACGCTGTCTATCCACGGGTGACGCTTCGCTCACCCGCGGTTAAGGTGATATATCAAGAGGCTACCTCTTGTGGGTTGCATCAGTATCGGCGGATGGATTGGTGCAGAGATGTCGAAGCTCACAAGATTAAGGAGTATTGGGAGCGGAGATGTTTTTGCGGGCGTGTGGGGTGCGGATTGAAGGTGTAGTAGGTTTATGTCTGCGGATGATTAGGAGAATGTATTTGTTTATGTTTTTATTTGATATTTTTAGGTCTATCTATGATGCGACTTGTTGTGTGAGGGAGCATAAGGTGCTGTAGGTGGCGGGTATATATAAAAAGCGGGATGCACCTCGGTGCATCCCGCTTTTTATGGGTTGGTGGGGGTGTTACAGCTTGATGGTGTACATTATGAGGCTGTGGGCGGGAACTTCCACGTTCATTTTCTTGCTTACCTTCACATCTTCCTTTACAGGGCTGACGGGGTGCTTGTCGTAGTTGTTCTCGTCGTCCAAGTTGCCGCTCAGGATTGTCTTGACGGCGTTGGGCTTAACTGAGAAGCGTGACAGGTCGATATTTACCGACTTGGGCGCATCGGTCATGTTGGCCAACTTGACATAGAGCTCGCGCTTGTTGACATTCAGAATCACCGACTGTCCCAAGAGATGGTTCTTGAACTCGTCGTCGCCATCGGCAAACTTCACGCAGTCGCCGTAGAAGTACTGACCGCTCGACTGTCCGAACATCTGCTGTACGTAGTAGCTGCAGGTGAGGAAGGGACGCTCGTTGTCGAAGTAAATCAGGTTGGGGTTCCAGTTGGTGTTGTGCTTGTAGGCAAACAGAGGTGCGTAGGAGGTCATCACTACCTTGTCGGCGTTGCGCTCTACATGCAGCAGGTAGATGGCTTCGGCAAGGGCGTCGCCCCACTGGTTCTTCTCGCCGTGGCTGTGGTCCTTTACGCTGTATTCGCCGAGATATACCTTGCACTTCTTGTCCTTGTAGAAGTCGCTGTCGTACTGGCGTGAATCGATGTACTGCTGACGGGGATCGTAGTAGTGCTCGTCGATGATGGGAAGACCGATTTCTTCAGCCAGCTTCCAAGAGTTCTCGTAGTCGGGATTTCCGGGATGTGAGCCGGGACCGGCAGTACCCACGATTACAATTTCGGGATGCTTCTCCATTATCTTGTTGTACATATACTTGAAGCGCTCGGCAAATTCGGGGGTGATTTTCTCTTCGTTACCGATGCCGAGATACTTCAGGTTGAAGGGTTCGGGATGGCCTGCAGCGGCACGAACGGCACCCCACTTGGTGTTGACATCGCCGTTGGCCCACTCGATGAGGTCAAGGGCATCCTGTACCCACTCGTCCATATCCTCCATGGCAACGACTTCCTGGGCCTGGTTCTTCATGCCCCAGCCACCGTTTACGCCCTGACAGCTTACACCGCACGGCAGAATGGGAAGGGGCTGCATGCCCATGTCCTCACATAGCTGGAAATACTCGAAGTAACCGATGTCCATGCTCTGGTTGTAGCCCCAAGTGTTCTTGAGTGACTTGCGGGTTTCCTTGGGTCCGACGGTGGTCTTCCAACGATAGGTGTCCCAGAATCCGTCGCCACCGCCATGAACCACACAACCGCCGGGGAAGCGCATGAAGCGGGGATTCAGGCCTTCCAAAGCTTCGGCCAAATCCTTGCGTATGCCATGTCCGTGGTAGGTGTCCTGGGGTACGAGGCTAACCATGTCGATGTCCAACTCGCCTTTCTCAAGCATGAGTATCTGCAGGTCGGCATCGGGGCAGTTCTCCGAGGGAGTGAGTACGGCAGTGTACTTCTGCCACTCCTTGTCATATACATTGATGGTGGTTTCGGCGAGTACCTTGGGCTTGCGGCCGGGGGTTGCCAATACGATGCGCACGGGCTTTGCCTTGCCGCTGACATTGCGCATGAAGATGCTGAAGTCATACTTTTCACCGGCCTTCACGTTCATGCCGTTGAAGCCGTTGTTCATCAGGCCCACGCCGGTCCATCCGTCGTAATCTTCGTAGTGACCGATGCGCTCGGCATAGATGCGCATATAGGTGGGATTGTTGGCATGGATGGGGTTCTGATGACCGTCAACGATGTAGCCGGCTGAGTGACCGGGACGGAGGAAGCGCCAAGAGGTGCCGGGTCCCCATCCGTCGCGAACCATTGGGCTGTACTCGAAAGAGCCGTTCTGAACCAGGTTGGCGTTCAAACCGCCATCGGCCGAGTAGCTGATGTCCTCAAAGAAGATACCAATCAGCTCGTCGCTGATCTGCTTGCCGCCTTGAGGGGCTGTCATGGGCTTCTGTGCCGAGGCTGCCACGGATAAGGCTACCGCCACGGCTCCCATTGAAAGATGTTTGATGTTCATTGTGTAATGATATGGTTAAGTTAATGGTGATTTATTAAATGTGTTATCAAATTTAGCTAAAAATCCTGAGATTTTAAGAATTGTGTGAAAAGGAAGGCGTTTTTAACAAAGTTTTAGACCAAGTTGTCCAATATTCGTTAATGCTTGGGAGCGGAGGTGCTTCTTGAGGCGGTTGGCCATGGGCTTGAAGGTGTAGTAGGTCATGCCGGCGTTTATGGGTGCACCGATTAGGGGAACGGCTTTGCCGATGCCTTTGGCGAGGCTTTCCTTTGATATTTTTATGCCTATCCATGATGCGACTTGTCGCACGACGGAGTAGAAGGCGCTGTGGGTGACGAGTTTTTCGGGGATGTTGCGGATGAGCTGGTCGGATAGTTTGGCGAGGATTGCGTTGATGGCCTTGCCGGCCTCCTTGCAGCCCATGGCCACGCCTACGAATAGTGTGAGCACCTGGAGGGTCGCATCGTCGATTTCACCCTTTTTGTCGCGGATGTCGGGCCAACCGTAGATGTACATCAGCTTCTGGCTCAGGGCGAGGATGTTGCCGTAGAATTGCGCGAGGTCGGCGGGAATGGCCAGTGCGAGTCCGAGTCCACCGGGCACTCCGGCAACGGCGGCAATAGAGCAGGCAACGGTAGTCTGGTAGTTTATGCAACCGGCGGCTACGTGGTCAAGTGTTTCGATGGGGATGAGATTGTAGGTTTTTTCTTCGCCGGAGATTATTTTTTCGATTGTCGCGGGCGCACAGTAGTGTCCGAGCTCTTTTTCAAGGAACTCGGCTCGTGACACTTTCACCACGTTCAGCCGCATGGCGGCGCGTAGGGTCTTGCCCCATATTTTTACAGCATCCATCACTACTATAACAAATGAACAGTGGAAATTATTGTGAAAAACGGCGAGGGTGCCGATGAAAAACGCTGTGCCATCAATTAATGACACAGCGTTGTATTTGTTTTCAAAACTCGAAGTGACAAGTTTAGTTTTTGAGCTTGTCGGCGAGGGAGTGGGCGGCGTTGGCTGTGGAGTCGAGTGCGTTGGCGGCAATGTCCTTCACGTGGTCGAGAATGTTTCCGCTCTTTTCAGCTACCTGGTCCTTGAGGTCGCCGAGCTTGTCGGCAGCCTGCGATGTGAGGTCGGCGGCTTTGTCCTTCAGGTCGTCAAACTTGTCGGAAGCCTGATCCTTGAGGTCGCCCAGCTTGTCGGCGGCAGCGTCCTTAATATCGTTTATTTTATCGGCAGCAGCGTCTTTTGCGTCATTGATTTTGTCGGCGGCAGCGTCCTTGATACCTGCGGCGGCATCCTTAGTTGCTTCAGCAGCGGCTTCGGCACTCACTTTTGCCGCATCGACACTTACATCGGCCGCGTTCTTTGATATTTCAGCGGCCTGCTTTGAAAGGTTTTCCTTATTCAGTTCCATAATCGAGAGTTTTTAAGAGTTTCAGCTATGTAAACACATCGGATTATGGCAAAGTTGATGCTTATAGCAATTGTTAACTTAGATGCACATTCATTTAGAGCCGGTTCAAATATTGGGGTGCAGGGTCTAAATGGGTATTGAGTAGTTGTGTTTCACCTCCGACATGACGAAGGTTGACTCCACCGAGCCGAGCGACTCGATGGCGCCAAGCTTGTTGAGGAGGAAGTCACGGTATTCGCTCATGGAGGGCGCATAGATTTTGAGGAGATAGTCGCAGGCTCCCGACACGTTGTAGCACTCGGTGACCTCGGGTATTGCCAGGATGCGTGACATGAAGTCGTTGGCGATGTCACGGTTGATGTGACGCAGCTTCACCTGACAGAACACGACAAATCCCTGTCCGAGCTTGTCGGCATCAAGGACTGTGACATAACGGCGTATGTAGCCTTGCGACTCAAGGCGACGGAGCCGCTCGAATACCGGGGTGGGAGAGCGGTGAACACGCATGGCTATCTGTCGCACGGTGAGTCGTGCGTCACTTTGCAATGCACGAAGGATGTCGAGGTCGACATTGTCGATGGATTCGGTGGGTGTCATGATGATTTATTCTGTTTTTTCGGGCCGACGGGGCGGCATAGGAAACATATTTCAATGTTTTGAGGTCAAAATTAGTCATTTATTCCAAAGTAATGCGGTTTTATTGAATAAAAAATCGGGCACATGTAAATTTGCAGCATAAACAACAACTAAAAATTGATACAACAATGGCTTTAGACAGAAACAGACTACACTTTGAAACTCTTCAGCTTCATGTGGGACAGGAAACACCCGATTCATCAACCGGCGCACGCGCAGTACCGATATATCAGACGACATCCTACGTATTTGAAAATTCGGCGCAGGCCGAGGCGAGGTTTGCCCTTCAGGACGCAGGCAACATCTACGGTCGGCTCACCAACAGCACCCAGGAGGTACTTGAAAAGCGCATCGCCGCACTTGAAGGCGGTGTTGCCGCACTGGCTGTGGCCAGCGGAGCCGCCGCAATAACCTACGCGCTGCTCAACATAACGCGCAGCGGCGACCACATTGTGGCGGCCAAGACAATCTACGGAGGCAGTTACAATCTTCTCGACCACACACTGCCCTCCTATGGGGTGACGACGACATTTGTCGACCCGAGCGATGTCGGCAACTTCGAGAAGGCGATAACTCCCGCGACCAAGGCGATATTCATAGAAACGCTCGGAAATCCGAATTCCAACATCATCGACATAGAGGCCGTAGCGGAGGCGGCTCACCGTAACGGCATCCCGCTTATTGTCGACAACACATTTGCCACACCCTATCTTGTGAGGCCAATCGAGCTCGGCGCCGACATAGTGGTTCACTCGGCAACCAAATTCTTGGGCGGTCACGGCACATCGCTGGGCGGCGTGATTGTCGATTCGGGACGATTTGATTGGAAGGCTTCGGGCAAGTTTCCGCAGCTTACCGAGCCCGAGCCGTCGTATCACGGTGTGCGCTTCATCGATGCGGCCGGAGCGGCAGCCTTCGTGACGCGTGTGCGTGCGGTGCTGTTGCGTGACACCGGCGCTACGATAAGCCCCTTTAATGCTTTCCTGTTGCTGCAAGGTGTGGAAACATTGTCGCTGAGAGTCGAGCGTCACAGTGAAAATGCGCGCAAGGTGGTGGAGTATCTTGCCTCACATCCCAAGGTGAAGCGTGTCAATCACCCGATGCTTGCCGGGCATCCCGACCATGAGCTTTACAAAAGGTATTTTCCCGAGGGAGGAGGTTCGATATTCACATTTGAACTCGACGGCGGAAAGGAGGCGGCTCACCGCTTCATCGACTCATTAGAAATATTCTCGCTGCTTGCCAACGTGGCCGATGCCAAGAGCCTTGTGATACATCCGGCATCGACAACACATTCGCAGCTCAACGAGGAGCAGCTCGCCGAGCAGGGAATAACTCCCGGCACAGTGAGGGTGTCGATAGGAACGGAGCATGCCGACGACCTGATAGCCGACATAGCTCAGGCACTCGAGCAGGTGTGACACGACATTGACAGCTTGAATATCTATTATACGGCGAAAGCGCCGGGCCTCCGCGGCTCGACGCTTTCTTTCAATTGAAACGATTTTAAAAGTGGAGAAAAATTGTATCTATTGATTATTATGATTTTTTACCCCAATAAGTTTTGTCGGCGGTAACACCGGCATATACGATTGTGGCTTTTCTCTCCTCGGATTCCCAATCACACTCGCGCTGGATGTATAGCTCCACGCCGTTGATTGTGAGAATCTGATTCTCGGCATCGTATTCCCAGTCGCTGCCTTCCCAGGGACCAGAAGCAACCTTGTGGTCGGCGGTCAGCACCATGGGAGCGGCTTCCTTCTGAGTACCGTAGGCGTAGCTGAGGTCGATGTGCTCCCAAGTTCCGAGAAGCTCCTCGGTGGTGATGGGAACATCGGGCACTGCTCCGTAACGTTCGGGCATCACGAGGGGCCAGCCGTCGTTGGTCCAGCGAATCTTGCGCACGTGACCTGTCATTAGGGCGTTGCTGAACTCATTGCCGTTGACACCTGCGGGGAGTCGGCCCTGAGAAGCGTAGTACCAGTTGCCGTTTCCGTCATCGAACACAGCGCAGTGGGCGATACCTACCCAGCCGTTGCTGTTGCTGAACTTGTAGGGATGGGTTACTACGGGGAGTGCATCGCCACCGGTGTTGGTGACATCGGTTCCGTCGATGCCTACGTAGGGACCTGTGATTGAAGTAGAGCGAACGACACGAGTGTTATAGGCAACATCGAGAGCGTCGTAAGCGAGGAAGAGGTAGTAGTAGCCGTCGCGATAGATGATTTCGGGACCTTCGGAAGCCTGCCAGCGGTTGCCCATCTGGCGGGTTGCAATGAGTTGTCCGTAGTTGGCGATTGCGGCATCGTCGTCACCCCAGGGGTTGCCGAGTGCGTTTAAGGGCATTCCGGTAGCGGCATCAACCTGCACTGCTGCGATACCCGAGTTCCAAGAACCGTAGATGAGCCAGTGCTCACCGTTGTCGGCGATGATGTAGGCCGGGTCGATGGCGTTCCACTTGTAGTAGCAGTTGGCCCAGTCGTTGGGGGCGATGTTGAAGTTGAGACCCTTGTCGGAAGCGTTGGTGATTACATATCCCTTGTCGACCCAATCGTCGTTGTTGGCGGGATCGCTGTTCTCCATCATACCGATGAATGAGCGTTCGCCCCAAGAGTTGTCGCCATTAAGGGTGCCGGGGCACACGATAGAGTAGTACATGCGGTAGAGGCCGTTGTTGACGCGGCGCACCACGGGAGCCCAGTAACCGAAATCGTTAGCGTTGGGAGTAACTGCGGGGAGTCCCATAGCCTCACGAATCTCGTTGAGCTTGGGAATTACCCATCCGGGAAGTTCCGACATTGTTCCGCCGAGGTATTCCCAGTTGATGAGATCCTTGGAGCGGCGAGCGTGGAAGTGTCCGCCCGCTACGTGTGCGTTACCGTAGGAAGCGTCGGTCTGATACATGTAGTAGTAACCGTCGTCGGCTTTCACAACACTGGGGTCGTGAACGTTGGCGAGGTTCCACTTGTCGCGCTGATCCCAGCCAGCGAAGTCGACATAGTAGTCGGGGTGCTGAGGGCCGCGATAGGAAGCGAGCTGCTCGTCCATAGTGCCTTCGGCAGTGGTTACTTCAAATTCCTGAGAGTAGACGGCGTGACCTTTGTATTCGCTCACGAAGGCCTTAACGTAGTAGGTTGTGTTGGGCACGAGGTCCATGAGAGTTGCAGTGACAACGTTGTCGTTGACTTCGCCCTTGATTACTGTACCGTAGATGGTGGGGTTGGGCTTCAGGCTATAGCAGTAGCCTGCGTTGGTGTAGACAGCATTGGCGCGAGTGTCGAAGTTGGTGCTGAGCGCAATGTAGGTAGCTCCTACCTCGGTAGCTTCGGGCATTGCCACGGCCACGTTCTCGCCATCGACAAAGACTATGTCGTCATCGTCGTTGCAGGCGCCCATGAATAGGGCGACTGCTGACAATGTGCTATATAGCAATATTTTGGTTAGTTTCATTTTGTTCTTGAAAGTATTAGTGTGTTAAAGCTAACATTATTAAAGTTCCCAACCGGGGTTCTGTACGATACCTGCCTTGCGCACTTCATCGTAGGGGATGGGGAAGAAGTAGTTCTTGGGGCTGTTGAATGTGCGGCGACCATCGACGCGGCTTGTGCCGTAGTTGAAGGTAGTGTTGGTGTTTTCGCGCACTTCAACACCGTAGAGAGTGAACACCTGACGGTAGCGGGGAAGCGATGACTCGGCAGCTGCGTTGCGGTTTTCGTCGAAGAGCTTCCAGCGACGCTCGTCGAAGAAGCGGTGATCCTCGAAGCAGAGCTCGATGCGGCGCTCGTTGCGGATGCGCTCACGGAGAGCCGACTGGTCGAGTCCGCGAGAGCGGAGCGAAGGCATGTTAACGCGAGCACGCACCTGGTCAACGTAGTCGTAGGCTTCGCTTGTGCGACCTGCCTCGTTGAGGGCCTCGGCAGCGTTAAGAAGAATCTCGGCGTAACGGAAGATGGGGCAAGCCACCTGAACCGAGTTAACGGTACCGTCCCAAGGAATGTTGTGAGTGTACTTCATCGAGTAGTAACCGGTGGCGGTACCGCCGTTACCACGAGCGTAGTCGGCACCAACACGGCCTTCGTCGTTGTTAACATCGACGGGACGGGCCTCGCTGCCCACACCCCAGATCATGCCGTGGTGGATGATTGTCTGGGTAAGACGGGGGTCACGGTTAACGTAGGGATTCTGCTCGTCGTAGGAGGGGTCCTGGTCGATGGGGAGTCCGTTGGCAGTTTCGTAAGCGTCAACGAGGTTCTGAGTGGGATTGAGGTATCCGGTTGCGCTGATGGCTCCGGTGAATCCGCAAGGAGCGTTGAAGAACACGAGGTTGAGGGTGTTCCAGGTCGAACGGCTCAGGATGTACTCGTTGTTGTGAGAGGGGTTGGTGGTGAAGCACTGATAGTAGTTCTTCGACGGATCGTTGTCGGGAGTAGTGTAGAGGCGGTAGGGGTTGCTCTGACGATTGTTGGCGTTGATGAAGTCGAGAGCTGCGTTAGCTGCTTCGGTCCAGCGGGCCTGATCGTTGCCGGGGTTGTGGAGGGGCGATGCGCGATAGAGAAGCGCACGGGCCTTGAGAGCGTAAGCGGCAGCACCGTTTACACGACCCCAGTTTTCATTTTCGCTTGCATAGCGGAAGGGAAGAGCATCCTTGTACTTGTCGCACTCGTCGGCAATCCACTTCAAGGCATCGGCTGCGGGCATACGCTCGGGAATCACCGATGAAGGAGTGAGGATGATGGGAGCGCCGTTTTCGTCGTCGGTCACCATGGGGGTGTCGCCAAACCAGCAGATGAGGTCGAAGTGCATGATGGCGCGGAGCATGTGAGCCTCCGCAATCATACGGTCGTAGAGGCGGTTGTCGTCGCCGGGCTTCTCGGCGTTACCGATAACGTCGGGACGAGCGTTGGTGAGGAACTGGTTGCATGAGCGGATAGCTGCATAACGCGAAGTCCAATAGTCGTTGGCAAACCAGTGGTTGGTGGCGTCGTAAGCATCGGCCATAACCGAGTGGTAGCGAGCCACACCCCAGTAGTCGACAGCGTTGTCGGTCATACAGTCGCCCGAGAGGCGGAACTGGGTGTCGCTATAGCCACGGAAAGCGTCGGGCAAGCAATTGTCATACATCTTTGCAAGGAATCCGCGTGTGCGATCGAAGTCGGAGAACACGTTATCGGCCTGCAGGGTGAGGTCAACCTCCTTGTCGAGGTAGTCGCTGCATGATGCTCCCCCGAAGGAGAGCACCGCAGCTACGTATAATGCTATTTTATTGAATTTCATAAGTTCTGTAATTTTCATGAATTAGAATGCAACGTTTAAACCGAAAGAGAATGTACGGGTCTTGGGATACCACCAGCAGTAAGACATGGGCTTCTCGGGGTCCATACCCTTGGGGAGATGGCTGAATGTGGCGATGTTGTAAGCGCTGAAGTAAACGCGACAACGAGTCATGTAAGCCTTAGCGATGAGCTTTTTGGGAAGTGAGTATCCGAACTCGATGTTACGCAGTGCAAAGTAGTCGCCGTTCATGATCCAGATGTCGTTCTGGTAAGAACCGTTGTCACGTGAAGAGTCCTCGGTGTTGAACGAGTAGCTCAGACGGGGATACTTTGCGTTGATGTTGCGCGGGTCGTTGGGATCGTCGGTGTAGTAACCCCAAGCGTCCTTTACAGCGTGGGTTGAGTTGTTGGAACCCCATTCCGAGAAGGTCATAGAGGGTGACAGGAACACTGAACGGTTGAGGTAGGCTGTACCGATGACGCGGAGGTCAAATCCGGCATACTGAGCCGACAGTGAGATCGAGGGAGTCAATTCGGGGATGATTGTGTAGCCGAAGGGCTCCATGTCGCGAGAGTCGATTATGCGGTCGCCGTTGAGGTCCTTGAACACTGCGGTACCGAGTTTCTGGCCACCACCCGAGAAAGAGTTGTAGGGGTACTTTTCGGGGTGATCGATTGCATCCTGCTGTGAGGTTGAAATCAGGTTGGGATCCGATGCCCACTGCACGAAGCGGTACTGATTCCATCCACCGATTGCCGAGCGGTTTTCCCACTCGTAGAGCGATGACACCGAAGCGTAGTCAAAGATGCGCTTTCCGGTCTTGCGCTGCCACTCGACAGCGGGTTCGGGCTCGTCCATCTCGGTGATCTTGTTGGTGTTCCACGAGAGAAGACCTTCGATAGAGTAGGTAACCTTTCCAATCTTGTTGGTGTGGCCTATTGTAAGCTCAAGACCCTTTGACTCAACCTTACCGTAGGAGTCCTTGGCAAATGTGATACCGAGGATTGCGGGGTTGGTGGTGCGGTCGACGAGGATGTCGCTACGCCACTCCTTGAACATGTCGAATGAACCGTAGAGTTTCTTGCCCCAGAAGTCCCAGTCAAGACCTACGTTTACCATCTTGGAGATTTCCCACTTGTTGTTGGGGTTACCGGCGGCACTTTCGATGTAACCGGGAATCCAAGTTGCACTGTTTTCACCGAATCCGTATCCACCGTTGGACGAGTAGGTCGACTGGTAGGGATAACGGCCTGCACCGGTGTCGCTCATACCTGCCTTACCGTAGCTTGCGCGAAGCTTGAGGAGGTTGATGTTGTCGTTGCGGAGGAATGACTCTTCCGAAGCCACCCATGCTGCACCTACGCCCCAGAATGTATCCCAGCGGTTGTCGGGTGTGAAGTTATCGTTACCCATGCGCGAGATGCTTCCGTTGATGACGTAGCGGTTGTCGAAGATATAGGTTGCTGCACCGTTCCAAGAGAGGTAACGGTCAGATGAGTACATACCGTTGTCGGAGTTGGCCTCACGCACGTTAAGACGCTGCTGATAGGTGCGCACAAATGCGTTGGCATCGATGTGGTGCTTGCCGAATGTGCGGTCGTAGCGGAATCCGTAGCGGAGGTTGATGGTCCAGGAGTTGGCACGCTCGTTAGCCGAGGGGTTAGTGAGCTCCGAGTATTTGCGGGTCTGAGTATAGGTGAAGTCCTTTACATCGGTCACGGCCATGTTGGTGAAGTCGTAGCTGTAGGCATCGACACCATTGGTCTGAGTCGACTGGAATACATCGAATGCGTCGAAGCTTATGACGAGGTTGGTGCTAAGACCCTTGGTGATGGGGCTGAGGTCGCCGTTAACGTTCAATGTAGAGTAGAGCTGGCGGCGGCGGTTACGCTCCTGACCCGATGAACCGAGCTGGTAGATGGGGTTGCTTGCGCTACCGTCGACATAAAGCTCGCCGTTGGGACAGTAAACGGGACGCATGGGGTCGGCCTCCACGGCACCGAATGTAGTGAGGTCAAACACACGGGTGGTGGGCTGGAGGATGTTGTCGATACGACCTCCAAGGTCAAGACCTACGCGGAGATACTTGTTGACATTGATGTCGAGGTTGCTTCGGAGGTTCCAGCGGTTGAGAGTGTGCTGGGTGGTGAAGCGGTCGTTGAACTTGGTACCTTCGCTGTTCCACATACCTTCCTGACGGAGGTAAGAGAACGACACGTAGTAGCGGGCGCGGTTGTTACCACCTGAAATCTGGAGGTTGGTCTTAACTACCGGAGCTGTTTCGCGATAGAGAACATCAAACCAGTTGGTGTTGAAGTAGCGGTAGCGGTCCATGCCGTCGAGAGTTTCACCGTTGCTTACGCGACGATACTTCTCAATCTGCTCGGCGGTGTAGAGGGGCTCGCGGCCGTCGAGGTAACGCACCTGGTTGCGGGTGAGGGCGATGTTGTAGGAGTTCTGGTTCTCAACCTTTCCGGTAAGAGTCTGGAATCCTATTTCCTGAGTGAACTCGATGTTGGTCTTTCCGGCGTCGCCACGCTTGGTGGTTACGAGGATGACACCGTTGGCACCGCGCATACCGTAGAGAGCGGTAGCGGCAGCATCCTTGAGCACTGTCACGTTGTCGATGGGGAATGCATCGAGGAACGAGATGTCACGCTCAACGTTGTCCACGATTACCAGCGGGCTGCGGGCAGCCGAGTTGAGGGTGCGGACACCGCGGATGTACATTGCGGTTTCCGACCAACCGGGCTCGGATGATGCCTCATAGGTCTGTACACCGGTGAGGAGTGAGTTGAAGGCGTTCTGGAGCACGGTCACGGGATAGCGCTGGAGCTCCTGTCCGGTCACCATTGAGGTAGACTCGGTCATGAACTTTGAGGGCTTCTCGGCGAAAGCTACCTGACGGAGATGAGCGTAAGCGTCGTTGTCGGGTTCAAGAGTTATGACGAGGGGAGTGTCAAGATCCTCGATTGTCACGATGTTGGTGAGGAAGCCGATGCACTTTGCGTTGACTTCATCGTCGTAGCCGGCATCCTTGAGGACGAAGTTACCGTCCTGGTCGGTGAGCACGATGCGGCTCTGCTCGGCAAGGTTTACCACAGCTCCCGGAATGGGATTGCCTTCGGGATCGACAACGCGACCCTTTACTTCTCGACCTCCGGCAGCCGACATAGCGAGCGTGCTGCCCAGAAGCACTGCGGTCAGAAGGTATTTACCTTTAGCTGACAAATATTTTATGATGTTATCCATAATTGGTCTAAAAATAAAGCGATTTAAGATTTTTACCATCCGGGATTGTTTTCAAGACCGGTTTTCCATACTTCCTCCTCAGGGATGGGATAGAGGTACATCTTTTCGTCGAAAACGCGAGCCTGAGCCACCTTGCGGGTGATCTTGTAGTTGCCGGGTACGAAGTCGTAGTCGGCATCGGTAGCGTTTCCAACACGGGTCACCGTAACACCGTAGATGGGGCGAGAGAGAGCCTCTACAGCCACATTCCAGCGGCGAACATCCCAAGGACGATGCTCCTCGAACGCGAACTCAACAGTGCGCTCCTTGCGGATGAATCGACGGAGAGCATCCTGATCCTGAAGGTCGGCGCGGTCGGCAACGTTACCGGTAATGCCTGCGCGGTGACGAATCTGGTCGAGGAGGTCGAACACTGTAGCTGAGGGACCTTGAGCTTCGTTGAGAGCCTCGGCGTAGTTGAGGAGAATCTCGGCGTAGCGGATGATGGTCCAGAGTCGGTAGGCGCTACCTGCGTGAGTACCTGAAAGGATTTCGGCGGGAATGTACTTGGCCATGTAGTAGCCTGTGGGGGTCGAGTTGGCGTTACCTGCGGGGTTGTCGGCCATACCGTATATTACGTTGATGCGGTTGTCGGGACGAACGGTACTGTTACCCCAGGCAAATCCGTGGTGAAGCACTGTAGCTTCGAGGCGCGGGTCGCGGTTGCTCCACATAGCCTCGTCGTTGTAGCCGCTTGCGGGATTGACGGTGGGAGTTCCGTTGACATATACCGGAGCACCGGTGAGGTCATACTGAGCGAAGGGTGACGAACCGTCGGCCATGTCATACATGTCGACAAGATTCTGCGAGGGACAGTTACCGCCCGAGCCGCCTTCGCCTACGGGAGAGTCGAGGCTGATGCCTCCCCATCCGATGGTAACATCGTTGCGGAAGAAGATTACCTCATGGTTATTGCCGGTGTAGTGAGTGCGGAGCACTGCATTGCGATAGTTGGTTCCACCGGGGATGTTGTCCTCCTGATAGAGGGCGAAGTTAGCGCCGTAGTCCTCGATGAAGCTTTTGGCAGCGTCGGCAGCATCCTGCCAGGTTATGCCTGACTGAGCCGCGTAGCGGGGCGATGCCATGTAGAGCTTGATGCGTGATGCAAGCGCACGTGCCATGGGCTGAGAGAGGCGACCGCTCTTGGTCGACACGAAGGCTTCTTCGTAGGGAAGCATGTCGGGCTCGGCCTCCTTGAGTTCGTTGAGGATGAAGTCAACAACATACTCCTTTACAGTGGGGCGCTTGGTGTAGGGTGTAATCATGTCCTCTTCAGGATCGAGAACCTCCTTGATGATGGGTATAGGACCGTAGCGGAGGAACATTTCCCAGTAGAAGTAGGCGCGGAATGCACGGGCCTCGGCCACCATTGTGCGACGGAGGGCAAGGTTCTCCTCCTCGGTCTTGGTGATGTCGAAGGGCACGCGGTCGATGCCTGTGATTACACGGTTGCACTTGCGGATTCCGCGATAGCGCGACTCCCAAGTAGAGGTGAGCTCGTCGGCGCCGCCACCGGCATAGTAGTTACCGATGTTGAACGAAGTGCGGGTACCACCGTTGGAGTAGGATGTTTCAGCAAGGTCGGTTGCTGAATCAAGCCAAGAGTTACCGATGCGCAGAGCTCCGTGACGGAGGAAGTTGTAAGTGTCGTTGTGGAAGTACTCAAACATACTCCAGTTTCCGTAGGTCTTGTCCTCGGTGAGCTCGTTGGAGGGCTGCTTCTCAAGGAAGTCACCGCAAGAAGCGAGCGACATTGTTGAGCCGAGAAGCACCACAGCAGCTATATTTTGGATTGTTTTTTTCATAATAATCATAAGGCAATTAGAATTGAATGTTTACACCGAAGTTAACGGTCTTACAGATGGGGTAACGGTTGGAGCCGCTGCTTTCGGGGTCGGTGAGTCCATCAAGATGGTCCCAGGTTATGAGGTTGTTGGCGTTCACATAGAAGCGGCACTGGCTCATGAACACGTGCTTGGTCCACTTCTCGGGGAGAGTGTAGGAGAGCTCGATGTTCTTCAGACGGCAGAATGAACCGTTCTTCAGGAAGAATGAGTTCTGACGCTGGTTGTGGTTGCCGTTGCTGTCGTAGTGAAGCAAGGGATACTTGGCCTGAGCAAGGTTCTGAGCTTCGCTCAATGCGGGGTTCCAACGGTCGAGGTGGTGTTCCTTAACCTTACCGCCGTTAACGAATGCGTACATTGCCTCGGCGTCGTAGTAACGGCTCACGTGGTCAACACCCTGGAACATCACGCTGAAACCAA